>NZ_JBYPSB010000018.1:0-108193 GCF_057815095.1 Cupriavidus sp. 86D6
GAGCGACCGGCTTTGCCGTTCGCTGTCGCTGCGTCTTTCGTCGCAGCGGAGAAACGAGATTATTAAGGGTTTTCCCTAATTCGTCAAGCGTTTCGGAGAATTTCTTTTTTGCTGCCGCCGGTTGTTACTTGGCAGAAAACCTGCAGATATTCTCCCCCGCCGCCGTCAGGTTTTCACCTGCACCGGCAGCGGGGAGCGAATATTAATGCCTCCGCGCCGCGCTTGCAAGCAATTTTGAAAAGAAGCGCATGGGACACTCCGCGGACGAGAAACTGTGCCTGACAATCCACCTGCATCCGAACGTCAGACGGCGAAGAGGGATTGCGGACGTCGCGCCGTACATGGTGTTTGCGACCCATCTCGCCAATAATGGGGAAACACCGACGGCCACACGGGGGGCGCCCATGCTATATGGTCCCGACGCTATTCGTACGATCGCCCTGCTGGGGCACGCGGGAGGCGGCAAGACCTCGATAATCGAATCGCTGCTTCACAAGGGCGGCGCGCTGCACAACCCCGGCAGCGTCGAGCGCGGCACGACCGTCTGCGACTTCGATCCGCTCGAACACAAATACCGACATTCGCTTACCAGCGCGATCGCTCACCTCGATTATCGCGACACCCGCATCTATCTGGTCGACACGCCCGGTTATCCCGATTTCTCTGGCCTGTCGATGAGCGGCATGGCGGCGGTGGAGACTGCCGCCATCGTCGTCAACGCGCAGACCGGCATCGATATGACGACGCGTCGCATGATGGCGTGGGCACAGTCGCGCAACCTGTGCCGGATGATCATCGTCAACGGCATCGACAAGGAAAAAGTCGATCTTCCCGCGCTGCTGATCGACATTCAGGAAGCGTTCGGTAAGGAATGCCTGCCCATCAATCTCCCGGCCGGGCGAGCCACCCAGGTCGTCGATTGCTTCTTCAACCCGGCGGGCGACGCCGATTTCCTGTCAGTGGCATCGGCTCATGAGGCGCTGGTCGATCAGGTCGTCGAGATGGATCCGGAACTGATGGAGCTGTATCTCGAGCAAGGCCAGCAGATCGCTCCGGAGCAATTGCACGCACCATTCGAGCGGGCACTCCGCGAGGGCCACCTGGTACCGATCTGCTTCGCCTCGGCAACCAACGGTATCGGCATCGCCGAACTGCTGGAGGTATTTTTGCGGTTGCTGCCCAATCCGACCGAAGGGAACCCCCCGCTGTTTTTCCGTGAGGAGGGAGAGCACAAGGTAACGGTTCAAGCCGAGCCCGTGCCCCACAAACACGTGCTGGCGCATGTCTTCAAGATCACGATAGACCCGTACCTCGGAAAAATGGCGGTGTTTCGCATCCACCAGGGCACGGTCACGCGCGACAGTCAGCTTTATATCGGTGATGGGCGGCAGCCGTTCAAGGTGGCACATCTGTTGATGCTGCAGGGCAAGGAGCGCGTGGAAGTGCCACACGCGGGGCCCGGGGACATTTGCGCCGTGGCGAGAATCGACGAGATCGGTTTCGATGCCGTGCTGCATGATGCCACCGAGGACGGCAACATCCATCTGCTTCCGCTTGATTTTCCGACGCCTATCTATGGCTTGGCGATTGAGCCTGCGCGGCGGGGCAATGAGCAGCGCCTGTCGGAACTGTTGCAGAAGCTCACGGCGGCCGACCCGTGCCTGCGCATCGAGCATCCCGCCGGCACCAATGAAACGGTCATGCTTGGCTTGGGCGAATTCCAGCTGCGCTGTGCGCTGGAGCGCCTGACCGATCATTACAAGCTCGATGTCGTGACACGACCGCCGAAGATTGCCTATCGCGAAACCATCGACGGCAAGGCCGAGGGCCACCACCGCCACAAGAAACAAACCGGTGGCGCCGGGCAGTTCGGCGAGGTGTTTCTGCGCGTCGAGCCGCTGGCGCGTGGCAAGGGCTTCGAATTCGTCGATGCGGTCAAGGGCGGCGCCATTCCGGGCCAGTTCATTCCCGCCGTCGAAAAAGGCATCCGCCAGGTGCTCGATAGCGGCCCGCTGGCAGGCTTTCCCATGCAGGACGTACGCGTCACCGTGTTCGACGGCAAGAGTCATTCCGTCGATTCGAAGGAAGTGGCCTTTGCGGTGGCGGGGCGCAAGGCCTTCATCGACGCCGTGCTCAAGGCAAGGCCGAGCGTACTCGAACCGATCGTGGATATCGAAGTGACGACACCAGAAGCGGCAATGGGCGACATCATCAGTGACCTGTCGACCAAACGCGGACAGGTCCGCGGCACGCGAAGCGCAGCTGGCAACAACGTCACCGTGATGGGACAGGTGCCGCTATCCGAACTGAACGAATACCAATCGCGTGTGAACAGCATTACGGGCGGCCACGGCCACTACGCGATGCAATTCAGCCACTACGAGCCCGTGCCGCCCGCCCAGCAGGAACAGATGGCAGCCCAGCATCAGTCACGGGAGGACAACACCCCCTGACCGAATACATTTCAGGCCAAACAGGCGGGCACCTCGGCCGCAGGCCCTTCCCCCCGCTGCGCGTTTGGGAGACCGGGGCCGCGCCGCCGGTATAATTCCGGCCGCATCTATTTATCCGAATTCCTGTTGTCTGAAGTGATGTCTCGAACCTTCGCGCCTGTGCCACCCGCAGCGTGAAATGAACGCGTGAGCAGCGGCGTCATCACCTACACCCCATCAGCCCGCGCCAGAAGACGGCGAACGTTCGGCTCAGGATTCGCTTCACAAGGATCCTTGCAATGCTGAAGGCAATGCTGGCCGCCATGCTGGTGGCCTGTGGTCTCACCACCACGCCCGTACACGCTCAATCCGCCCAGGCCCAATGGCCCACCAAGCCCATCCGCCTGGTGATTCCGTTCCCGCCGGGCGGCGGTACCGATATCCTCGCCCGCCTGGTGGCCAACCAGGTGTCCCAGGATACGAAATGGACCTTTGTCCCCGATAACAAGCCTGGGGCCGGCGGCACGCTCGGCATCGCCGAAATCGTCCGTGCCGCGCCGACCGGCTACGAACTCGTCATGGGCCAGAAGGACAACCTGGTGGTGGCGCCGTGGCTCTATAAGTCGGTGTCCTATGTGCCGGGCCGCGACCTGATTGCGATTAGCCACGTCGCCTACACGCCCATCGCCATCGTCACGTCGGCCAACTCGCGCTTCAAGACGCTGGCCGACGTGGTAGCCGCAGCGAAGGCGCATCCGGAATCCATCAAGTATGGATCGCCCGGCAACGGGACGACCATCCATCTGGCTGCCGAGATCTTCAGCCAGGCGGCCGGCATCAAGTTGCTGCATGTTCCCTACAAGGGGTCCAACGCGGCAATGATGGACGCCATGGCAGGCAATGTCGACCTGATGGTGGCCTCCGTGCCGTCCGCGCTGGCCCAGGTCAAGGCTGGAAAGCTGCGCGCGTTGGCGGTAACGTCGGCCACCCGCAGCACATCGCTGCCCAATGTTCCGACTGTTGCGGAAAGCGGCTACAAGAACGTGGACGTCAGCACCTGGTACGGCATCTTTGCCCCGGCCAAAACGCCCGCCGATGTCGTCGAGCGCATTGGGACAGAGGTCAACAAGGTGCTCGCCAAGCCCGACGTCATCCGTGCCATCCACGAGCAAGGTGCCGAGCCCAAGCTAATGACCGCCCAGCAGTTTTCCGATCTCGTGACGTCAGAATACAAGGCGTGGAAACCCATCGTGGAGCGGTCGGGCGCCAAGCTCGAGTAAGCGCGCGGCTTGTCGTATCCGCAGGGCGGCTTGCATTCGGACGCAGGACAAGCAGGTTGGACTGGTTGCTGAACCAGTCCAAGCCACATTCCAGCGGTCAAGGCGTGAGAGCGGCGCGACTGGCACGCTGCGAAGGCGGTCGCCTCAGCTAGCTTGCATGCTCTTCGACAGCGATGGGTTGCACGTTGCCAACCGACACGCCCGCTGACCCACCCGCGGCACCGCGGTAGCTCCGCGGTTCCAACGCTCGCGTGGGAACATGGGTGCGCGCCCCGGCCCCTTCGAATTCCACAATGACGGCGGTGGGGCTGGCAATGCGGGTGATGGTCACCGGTGCCCCCCGAAACGTCCACGTCGTCTCGATCTGAAAGGGACTATTTCGGTATGCCTTGCGGCGCTGCTTGCTGTTCATATCGGAAACCGCTTGGTCAATTGCCACCGCCCGGTGCGCGGGCGGCTGGGGTAAAGGTGACGTTGCCTGAGAGTTCGTTCGGCTCGGAAGGTTCCTGCCGGACTCGCCGCGCCGACGGGAGGTTCACGAGACCGCCTCCCCCGCTCCTGCCTCCGAGATGGCATGCGCCAGCTCCTCGGTGACACGGATTTCCGCCCCAATGGGGGTCATCTGCGCCGTTGCCGCGAATGGTGCCGCCGATGTCGGTGAAGGATGACGATTGCGTCGCCAGAGGAAGAAGGAGGCCAGGCCCGCGTGCAGGACGAGAAACGCCCAGAAGAGCCCGCTCGCGCCTAGCGCATTCATCAGCGGCGAGATAATCATAGGACTGATGGCCGCGCCTACCGAGTTGATCAGGAGCATGCCCTGGATGACCCGTACGAGTTCGCTCGCCTCTGCACGGTCGGCCGAGTGACTCACCGCCACCGGATAGATCGCGAAAATTCCGCCGCCGATGAGGAACATCAGCACCATGAGCAGCGGTGGATAACTCGGCAGTAGCAGGACGGCCAGCGAGACGGCCGCGCATCCCGCACTAAGCGCAAGCAGCACAGTCTGCCTGTCCTGCCTGTCGGACCACCGGCCCACCGGGTATTGCAGTGCCATGGCGCCGCAAATGGCACAGGCCATCAATTGGCCGACCTGGGCCACGCTCATGCCCTCTCGTTGCAGGTAAATCGGCAACAACGTGTAGACCGCCGCGATGCCTACGCCAGATCCAAAGCTGCCGATCGCGCCTGCGGGCGTCATGCGAACGAGATGCTGCGGCATCAGGGGTTCGGCATGCGCCACGTCTGGCGCAGTCTTCGGTAGCACGGCCATGGGCAGCACCGCCATCGAGCCCAGTACGCCGGCCACCATGAACGGTACGCTCTCGGCCACCGATCCAATGGCGCCCAGACTCATCTGCGCGAGCATGATCGATCCGTAGAGGGCGATCATATAGATCGCCAGCAGCCGCCCCCTGGACTTCGTATCCCCCACCAGCAACAGCCAGCTCTCCACGACGAGGTAGATGCCCACCATGGCCCAGCCGTTCACGAGCCGCAGAACGAGCCAAATCCATGGATCGACAATCAAGCCCTGTAGCAGATAGGTAATCGCGACCAGGGAGGCGAAGCTGCTGTACGAGCGAATGTGGCCGATCCGCGAAATCAGGCGGTCGCTGGTCACCGCGCCCAGCGTCAGCCCAACGAAATACGCCGACGAAATGGCGCCGATCATCGTGGCGGAAACACTGGCGGCATCGAGCCGGAGAGACGTCAGGGAAGCCATGAACCCACTTCCCAAGCTAACTATGAACAACCCTAAAAGTGGCCCAACCGCCACCGTCCAACCGCTGCGCGACACAACTTCCTCACAAAGCAACAAAATGCACCGCGGAGAATACCCGATGTCGGACAGGGCCCGCCTTTTGGGTGGCATCCGCTTGAACGGGTCGCTTCAGTCGCCACCACAATTGCCGTTATTGTCGGCACCGTGATCGCATCTGACCCAGGCGCAGCGCGTACGATAAATAAAACGTGATGCATTGGGCGCATCAATCGTCAAATCCCGAAGGCAAGTACAGGACCAGGAGCGTGCTGCTTGTGGGGTTCGCTGACCTCGATTAGCCTGCTATCGATGCCGATTCCTCGCTGCGCAGCGATATTCTTTTGATGCCAGAACGCTCGACCATTCGATATGGCAAGGCGCTGCAGCACTTGCGCCAAGTTCTTTCCCCATTGAACTTGGGGGCGGCAGCATGGCTGGTCGCAACATGGTCGTTCGCCACGTTTCAGCTCGTGACCGAGCGGGACCGGCTGCTCCATGACGCCGCAGAGCGCACCCAGGCGGAGGCCCGCGCGTTCGGTGCGTACTCCAAATCCAGCATCCTGCGGCTGTCCGAATTTCTTCTCGACCTGCGCGCCAGCTGGCTGGTCGGCCAGTCGGGATTCAACGAGTTGGTACGCGAGCGCGAAAACC
The DNA here is from genome assembly GCF_057815095.1 of Cupriavidus sp. 86D6. Lineage (NCBI taxonomy): Bacteria > Pseudomonadati > Pseudomonadota > Betaproteobacteria > Burkholderiales > Burkholderiaceae > Cupriavidus > Cupriavidus sp. 86D6. Next base: position 6,129 of record NZ_JBYPSB010000018.1, read on the forward strand.
TGGTGGTAGACCTGTCGTTCCAGGTGGCGGTGATCGACAAGAAGGGGTTGCTCGTCTACTCGTCCATCGGTTCGCCCCAAGCCGGCGAGAAGGTCGATCTGAGCAAGCGCGAGCATTTTCAGGTCCATCAGAACGCCGGCGGTCGCGACATGCTCTTCATCAGCGATCCAGTTAAGGGCAAGGTCTCGGGTAAATGGTCAATCCAGTTCACCCGCCCTATCCTCCGCGCAGGCAACTTCGATGGCGTCATCGTGGTCTCGGTCAGCCCGGAGCAGTTCGCCAGCTTTGCGCAGACCTTTACCTCTGTCGATGGCGAAGTGGCGTCGGTCATCAAGAATTCCGGCCAGGTCCTGGCGCGCGTGCCATCGCTGGAAGGCTCGCTGGCAAGGGCCGTCGCCAACCGACCCTACCTCGCCGGCGACGCGCCGCTGGCTGGCAGCTTTCGAGCGGTGTCGGGCTCCGAAGGCGTGGAGCGGATCTTCGGCTACTCCCGAATGCCGGAGTTTGGGCTGAACTTCGTGGTGGGTGAATCGGTGGATCTGGTGCTGGTGCCCTACGAGCGTTATCGCCGCGTTGCCTTGGCGAGTGCCATCGCTTCCACGCTGCTGCTGGGCTTGTTGTACTACAGCCTGCGCCGCTCCATGGCGGAGCGACGGCGTCATATCGAAGAAATGCGGCTGGCCTCGCTGGTCTATTCGTCCAGCAGCGAGGCGATGGTGGTGACGTCTCTCGACGGCACCATCATCGACGTCAATCCGGCTTTCTCCGCCGCCACCGGCTATACCATCGCGGACATCAAGGGCCGCTCCGGCTATAGCATCGGTGGGACAGACCATACGGCCGGGCTGGTGGCCGAACGATTGCGGCTCAGCGTGGATGCCACGGGCAAATGGAGCGGAGAAATCTCGATCCGTCGCAAGGACGGCAGCGAGTTTCCCGCCTACCTCACCGTGGATACCTACCTTGCCCACGCGCATGGCGAGCGCCGGCGCGTCGCGCTGATCCATGACATGACAGAGAAGCGGCGGGCGGAGGAAGTCATCCGGCACCAGGCCAATTTCGACGCGCTCACGGATCTGCCCAACCGCCGACTCTTCTTCGACCGGCTGGGGCAGGAGATCGAGCACGCAAGCGGCACCCGGGATGAGCTGGCGCTGTTGTTCATCGATCTGGATCGATTCAAGGAGGTCAACGATACCCTCGGCCACGATCAGGGCGACCTATTGCTGCTGGAGGTCGTGCGTCGCATCGCGGCATCGGTGCGCGCTTCGGATACCGTGGCACGGCTGGCCGGCGACGAATTCACGGTGATCCTTCCTGCGGTGGGCGATACCGACGTGGCCGCGGGCATTGCCGAGGCGATCCTGGAGCGGATCGCAGCCCCTTACACGCTGGCGGGCGAGCTGGTGGCAGTGTCGGCCAGCATCGGCGTGGCCATTTACCCCAGGGACGCGGACAACGCCGAGGCGCTGCTGGTGTGCGCCGACCAGGCGATGTTTGCGGCCAAGAAGGAGGGCCGCAATCGCTCGAAGGTCTTTACCAAGGCGCTGCTACAAGCGGAGAGAGAGCGCCTGCGCATCACGCAGGACTTGCGCACAGCGCTGGCGGCCGGCCAGTTTGCGCTGCACTACCAGCCCATTGTCGATCTGCGCACGGGCAAGGTTTGCAAGGCAGAGGCCCTGATTCGCTGGAACCATCCGGTACGCGGACCGATCCATCCGGCCGATTTCATTGCCGTTGCGGAGGAATCCGGCCTCATCATCGACATTGGTCGCTGGGTTCTCGCGGAAGCGCTGGAGCAGCTTGTACGCTGGCAGGCGCTAATGGGCAAGGGCTTCCAGATTTCGGTGAACAAATCCCCCATGGAATTTTGCGCGCCCGCGAGCGGGCCGGAATCCTGGTCCGGTATGATCGAGCGCATGAACGTGCCGGTTGGCAGCCTGGTCATCGAGATCACCGAAGGCTCGGTGATGGAGCAGAGCGCCGGCGTCATAGACCAGTTGTTCCGCTTCCAGGCGGCGGGCATCGAAATCGCACTCGATGACTTTGGGACTGGCTACTCCTCGTTGTCGTACCTGCGGCGCCTCGACATTGACTACATCAAGATCGACCGGTCCTTTATCCGATCGCTGACGCGGGGTCCCGACGACGTCGCCTTGTGCCGCGCCATCATCAGCATGGCGCATGCTCTGCGCATCAGTGTGATTGCAGAGGGTGTCGAGACCGAGTTGCAGCGCGACATCCTGCTGGCTGCCGGCTGTGACTACGGGCAAGGCTACTATTTCTGTCCGCCGGTGGACCCCAGCGCGTTCGAGGCCTTCGTGAGCGCCGTAACTTGAGGCGGCCGTTGCTTCTAACGCCGGCCGGCCGCGAAATTCCAGTGCGAAGGCGAGCCTGACCCGCACGGGATGGCGCTTGACCCGACATCGTTTGGGCGTGGTAGTCTGCCGCGGCATTCAGATGCAGCACCCTTGGGGCAGGCGGGGCGGTCGACAACTGCCACATGCCCAGGGGAGTGGTGAAGGTTCAACGGAAGTCTGGGCGGCAGTCGCCCGGGATAGAGAGGTCAAGAATGATTGATGGTCTGATCGGCGGCAGGATCTATGGAAAGTCCGCGGAGCGCCAAGGGCAAGGCGGCAAGGCCTATGTCACAACGAAGGTGCTCGCCCCCGCTGGCGACGGCGAATCGCTGTTCGTCAACGTCATCGCGTTTGGCGACAATGCGCGGGCGGCACTGCTGGCGCTGGATGACGGCGATTCCGTTGCCCTGTCTGGCACGCTGACACCGAAGGTATGGACCGACAAGAACGGCGATACGCGCCCCGCCCTCGACATGGTGGCCCATGCAGTGCTGACGCCCTATCACATCAACCGAAAGCGGCAAGCTGTCCAGCCGCCGTCAACACCGACTGGCGCGGAAGGCCTGGAGGACGGGTCTGAATAGAGCAGGATTCACGGCACGCGCCTGCCGCGCCTTTCCGCTGTAAGGCGTTCATCGCACCGCACATTTTCAGCGCCCAGTAAGGCACAGCACTCGTCTCGTGTCCTTCGTGTCTGGTGCGATCCCCATTCCTTTGCGTGGGAAGGCCGTTCAGCCGTATCGCGCCGACCGGCTTCCACAGCCGCGCCGTCCCCTCCGAAGATTGCCCGGTTTCTCCATTGGTGAGAGGCAAATCTGGACACGGCGCGTGCGTAGGCGCACCATTTCAGATGGTCACGTCACAGGGAGCCACCGCCCATGAACGCCGAGCACCCATCGACCTTCGATGTCCTTTGCCTCGTGGCATCGGCCGGCGGCCTTCCCGCAATCTCTACCGTCGTCGGCGACCTCGCACCCGACTTTCCGGTTGCTGTTGTGGTCGGGCAGCATCTGGGGAGTGCAAGCGACCTCGCCCGAATCCTGTCAAGGCGCACGGCATTGCAGGTGGTCTGGGCCACCGACGGCATGCTGCTTCAGCCCGGGCGTATCCACGTCGCGCCGCCAAGAACGGCCCTCGAGGTGAATCCCGATCGGACCTGCGCGCTGCGACGCACCAACGTCTCTCCACTCGATCACGCGCTAGACGCGCTTCTGCATTCGCTTGCCGAGAGTTTTGGCGAGCGAGGCATGGCAGTGGTCCTGACCGGCATGGGCAACGACGGTGCCGCCGGTGCAGCGGCAGTGCGGGCCGCAGGTGGCGCCGTGATCGCACAGAGCGAAGACACCGCCGACCATCCTGACATGCCGCGCGCGGCCGTCCAGGCCGGCGCAGTGGATCTTGTGCTGCCGCTGTACGACATCGGCCCGACAATCGCCCGCATCGTGGCCGGCGGACGGTTTCCGCACCCTCGCAATGAGCAGGAGGCGCGCGACGTTCTCTTTGCCGGACCCGGGCCCGCGCGCGCGGTCCTGCGTAGTATCAACTGGGATGAAAGCGTGTTGGGGCGCGTGATGTCCTGGCCCACTGCGCTGAAGGCAGCCTTGTCCAGCATGCTCGGCAGCGGGTTCGCGACCTGCATTGCCTGGGGTCCATCATTTGTCCAGTTCTACAACGACGCCTGGATCGGCGTGCTGGGCAGCAAGCACCCGGACGCAGCCGGGGCGCCGTCGCACGTCACCTGGCAGGAACACTGGCCCGGCCTCGCAAGCGTCTATCGGGAGGTGTGCGACACATCTCACACGAGCTTCACGCAGGACAGGCAGCTCGAACTGGCGCGCAACGGCCATCCCGAGGAAGCCTACTTCACCTGGTCGTGTAGCCCTCTCACGGACGAAGCCGGGATCGTGCGCGGGGTGATGACCATCGCGGCCGAGACGACGGAGCGGGTGCTGCTGGAGCGCAGACTCGTTGCGTTGCGGGCATTGACCTCGGCAACGTCGGGCGCCGCGACCGTGACCGATGCCTGCCGGCTCGCCGAGCAGGCACTCGCGGAGCAGGCGAAGGACTTGCCGTTCGTGCTGATCTACCGCGTAGATGAAACACGGCAGCGATGTAGCCTTTGTGCTGCCGCGGGCGTTCTCGCCGGCTCGCCTGCGGCGCCATACTCGGTCGAGCTGCATTCGGCGTCCACAGTCTGGCCACTCGGGCACGTGGCCAGACATTGCGAAGCCCTCAGCGTGATCGATCTCGCTTCCCGCCTGCGCGCCTTCCATGCAGGCCCGTGGCCCGAGCCGCCGACCAGCGCCCTTCTGCTTCCGGTACGCCTGGAAAACGACCCCGTAGGCGCCGTTCTGGTATTGGGTCTGAGTCCGCGACTCGAATTCGATCGCCTATACCAGGAATTCACAGAGCAATTGGCGCAACAGCTGGGTGCCAGCTTGACCGATGCGCGGCTGCGGGAGTCTGCACGGGATCGGCTGGAGCAACTCGCCGAACTCGATCGAACCAAAACCGAGTTCTTCTCCAACGTGAGCCACGAGTTTCGAACGCCGCTGACGCTGATTCTTGCCCCGCTCGAAGACATGCAGCTACGCGCGAACGTTGAAACCGACCTGCAAGGCGAGCTCGAAGTCGCTGCGCGCAACGCAAAGCGGCTGTTGAACCTGGTGGATACGCTGCTTGATTTCTCGAAAATCGAAGCGGGGCGGCTACGCGCACAGTTCGAACTCCTCGATCTGGCGGCATTGACGCGTGATGTGGCCAGCCTCTTCCGCAGCGCGGCAGAACGTGTAGGGCTCTCGCTTCACGTCGATTGCCCTCCCTTGCCCGCGTTCGTTTCTGTCGATCGCCAGATGTGGGAGCAGATTGTTTCAAACCTGCTGTCCAACGCCTTGAAGCATACCTTCGAAGGCAGCATCTCGGTGCGCCTGGCCGCCATCGATCAGCACGTGGAGCTCACCGTGTCAGACACCGGGGTCGGCATCCCCGAGGAAGAGCTTTCCAATATCTTCCTGAGATTTCATCGGGTGCGCGACGTGCGCTCCAGAACCGACGAAGGCGCCGGCATCGGCCTGGCAATGGTCTACGAGTTGGTTCGCCTGCATCATGGACGGGTACGGGCGCGCAGCGCCCCGGGGCAAGGCAGCACATTTACCCTCTGGATCCATCGGCACTATCGGCCGGAGTGGCCCCAAGCGTCTGGAACACGATCGCTTGCGCGGAGTATCGCGAAACAGCTTGCCGCCGAGGCGGACCAGTGGACGCAAGGCGGTCCAACGATAACGCCGGCGCCGACAGATGTCGTCGAGGGCGTCCTGGGACCTGCGCGCCCCAGCCAGCCGGGACGCGCACCCGATTCCTGCGTTCTGGTGGTCGATGACAACGCCGACATGCGTGATTACCTGACCCGCATGCTCGGCATGCACTGGAAAGTGTTGGCGACGAACGATGGAGAAGCCGCTTTGGCGCTTGCTCGACGTCATCGACCGGATCTCGTGCTCACCGACGTCATGATGCCGGGTCTGGACGGTTTCGGACTGCTGCGACTGCTGCGCGCGGACAACGAGCTCAAAGCCACGCCGGTGATCCCGGTCACTGCGCGCGCCCACGAGGAAGCAGCGATCGAAGGCCTGCTGGCCGGCGCCGACGACTATATTGCCAAGCCATTCGCATCCCGCGAGCTTGTCGCGCGTGTCGGCGCCCAACTGGAGTTGGCACGCATCCGTCGTCATGGCGAGGAGCGCGTGCGAGAACTGCTGACGCTGATGCCGGTGGCAGTCTATGCATGCGACCAGGACGGCCGCTTCGAGGTTGTCAACCGGAGGGCTATCGAGTTATGGGGTGCCGAGCCTCCGGTACAGGACCGCGAATGGGCGCTGCGCGGCGGACCTCATGTTCTGCATCCGGACGGGAGCATTGTCGAGCCGGAGGCCGCGCCGATGGCCAGAGTGCTGCGAAGCGGCAAAGTTGTGATGGATGAGGAGCTGGTCATCGTCCGACCAGATGGGAGCAGCCGACGCGACATCCTCGTCAACATCCGCCCACTGCACGACGCGGATGGACGACTGATGGGAGCCGTGAGCGCGTTTCTCGACGTCACAGACCGTAAGCGCGCCGAACGAGCGCTTCAGACCATGAACGAGGAGCTGGAACGTCGCGTTGCCGAACGGACTGCTGCGCTCGCCGCAAGCGAGGCCGCCCTGGCCGCCGACCTGCGCGACACGCTGCTGCTGCATCGCGTGAGCAGCCAACCCGATGGCGAAAGCGAGATGCACTCGCTTTACCTGGACATCCTCGACACGGCCATCGCCTTGATGCAGGCAGACGCGGGTACGGTCCAGATACTGGACGAAAGCACCGGCGAACTCGTGATCCTGGCGCAGCGCAATCTGGAAGGGGTGGCGCACCACTTCATGCGCGTGCCCGCCGGGTCCAGCACCCCCTGCGGCATTGCGTTGGCGCGCGGCAAGCGGGTCTTCCTTGATTTCGATAATCCCGATGGACCGGATGTCCACGATTCCAACGGCATTCACCTACGGGGCGGGCTGCTCTCCGCGCAATCCACGCCATTGGTCACGCGACGCGGACGTCCGATCGGCATGTTCTCCACGCACTGGCGACGTCACTATCGCCCCGGAGATCGCGAACTGCGATACCTTGACCTCCTTGCGCGACAAGCCGCCGACCTGATCGAGCGACAACAGGCAATGGAAGAGCTACGTGAGCGCGACACCGCTATCACGCGATTGCAAGGCGCGGCCGCAGAATAATGCGTTCACCTTCTCGCCGGCGGTTTGCTGGCAGATCACCGCTCCGTTCATCGACCCGGCCCTGAGCCCTATCCGCGCCAGGGGGCGATCGTCTCTGACGGGTCAGGTGCCGCCTTGCGTTTCCGCCAACCTATCGCCCTTTTCCGACAACATGCCTTCGGGCGCCTGTCGCACCACCTGCGCCCCTCGGCAGGCCGGTATGCTGCGGTGAACTCCGGCAGCACAACGCCCCGGGGCACGCAAAAGGTAGCAACGATGAAACATCATTGCGAAGCGGTCACCCATGCGGTAGCGGCCACGCCAGGTGGCCACGGATGAAGCCCGGCAGCCGCCCCAGGCGCCGCCGGCTCGGCATTGCGGCGGCAATCGTTGCCGGAGTCGCCGGCGGGATCGCGCTCCTGGCGCAATGGCCGCAAATGTCGATGCCGGTATCCCCCGCGACTGGCGCCCCAGCCGACGTGTTCGTGCAGCCAGGCGCCAGCGGCGTCGACCAGGCCGATGTCCTGCAGGCCGCGCTCGACAACCTCCAACCGGGACAACGGCTGGTGCTCGCCCCCGGCAGCTATCTGGTGGGCCGCGTGCTGGCGGTACGCCGCGAACAGGTCGCGGTATCGGGCTACGACGCCACGCTGGTTGCGTCCAATCCGGACCAGCAGGCCATCCAGATCACCGGGGCGAACTCGACGCTGGTGGGCGTGACGCTCAAGGGCACAGGCTCGCAGCGGCTTGAGTCCGCCACGTCGGCCAAGGTAATTGTCGATGGTACAGGCATACAGGTGCTGGACGTGACCATCGAAGGCGGCGCCAGTGCCGGCATCTTCGTGTCGCGCGGTGTGGGGATCGCCCTTGTTGGCGACAAGGTCAGTGGCACGCTGGCCGATGGCATCCACATCACAGGCGGCTCGCAGGACGTGCTCGTGCAGGATTCGTCCGTCACGGCCACCGGCGACGACATGGTGGGCATCGTCAGCTACCAGCGCGACAACGCGCAGACCCGGAACATCTACGTCACCAGCAACTACCTGGCTGGCAATGCCTGGGGGCGCGGCGTGGCTGTCGTCGGGGGTGCCGATGTCACCGTCGCCGGCAACTGGATCGAGGGCGTGCAGAAGGCGGCCGCCGTGATGGTCGCACAGGAAGACGGCTATCGCACCGCAGACGTCAGCAATGTGCTGATCGCCAGCAACACGATAGCCGATGACCAGAACGCCACGGCGCCCGGCAACAACCGCATGGCAACGGGGCATGCCGCCATCGATATCAATACCGGCAGCGGCAGCGTGACGCGCGTGCAGGTGACGGGCAACCAGGTCACGCGCACGCGCTTTGACGGCTATCGCGCACAGGGCAATATCTGCCAGGCCGACATCACCAACAACCGCTTCGCGGCCATCGGCGGCGCGGCCATTGCGCTGCAGTATCGCAATTGCACGGCGGATCAGTTCACCTGCGGCACCAATACGCTCGATGGCGCACCGCTGCCCCCACCGTCAGGATGCTCCGGCGCGGTATCGATCCAGGCCGCCGGCGCGGACGCGAGCCGCCTCCCTCAGGTGCGAACTTATCTGCGGCGCGCTCGGTAATACCTGCCAGACCCCTGCGGGCCTGGCAGCGCACTCCGTTTCGACACAGGCTGCCCATGCCGGCTCACCTGACGCGCGGCGATTCCGCCAGCAGCCGCTGCAGATACTTGCCGTAATGGCTCTTGCCCAGCGGCGCGGCCAGCCGCGCGACCTGCTCCGCGTCGATCCAGCGACGCCGGTAGGCAATTTCCTCGGGGCACGCCACCATCAGGCCCTGGCGCTTCTGCAGGGTCGCCACCATCTGCGCGGCATCGATCAGCGAGTCGTGCGTGCCGGTATCGAACCACGCGAAGCCACGCCCCATGATGTCGACGGCCAGCTTGCCGGCCTCCAGGTAACGGGCGTTGACCTCGGTGATTTCCAGTTCGCCACGGGCCGACGGTCGGATGTCGGCGGCAATATCGCAAACACGGTTGTCATAGAAGTAAAGCCCCGTCACCGCATAGTTCGATCGCGGCTGCGCCGGCTTCTCCTCGATGGACAGCGCACGAAAGTCTTCGTCGAATTCCACCACGCCATAGCGTTCGGGGTCGTGCACGTGATACGCGAACACGGTGGCGCCGTCCTCGCGACGGCTGGAGCGGGCCAGCATGCGCGCCAGGTCATGCCCATAGTAGATGTTGTCGCCCAGGATCAGCGCCGAGGGATCGCGCCCCACAAAGTCGCGGCCGATGAGGAACGCCTGCGCCAGGCCGTCTGGCGACGGCTGCTCCGCATACTGCAGGTTCAGCCCCCACTGGCGGCCGTCGCCGAGCAAGGCTGCAAAGCGCGAAGTGTCCTGCGGCGTGGAGATGACCAGCACGTCGCGGATGCCGGCCACCATCAGCGTGGAGAGCGGATAGTAGATCATCGGCTTGTCATAGACCGGCAGCAGCTGCTTGGAGACACAGTGCGTGACCGGATAGAGCCGCGTGCCGGAGCCTCCGGCGAGAATGATGCCTTTGCGCGTCATGCCTGCATCTCCTTGGCAGTGGGGGATTCCTGTGCGGCCAGCGGGGGCGCCGGCGCGCCGCGAGTGGACGCGCGCCGGTAGCAGAGATAGAAGGCGATGGCGCCGGCGGCCTCGGTGATCAGCACCGATATCACCGTGCCCCGGGCGCCCATGTGCATCACGAAGGGCACCGCGTAGATCAGGTGCATGACTGTCACGGCAGCATAGATGTTTCGCACGGCGCGGTGCCGCCCCGACGCCATCAGGCCGAGATTGCCGAAGATGAATGCCACGCTGGTCAGCGGCAGCAGCATGCCCTCCAGCCGCAGCAGCAGAATGGTGTCGTGGAACGGATCGCCCAGCCACAGGCGGATGCCGACGCCGGCAAACAGCTCCACGGCCACGAACATCGCGCCCGAACAGCCAAAGACAACCATCATCGCGCGACGCATCAGCGCACGCGCGGCCGGCGGATCCGTGACGTTGTACTGGCTGATGCGCGGATAGAACGCCGTGCCGATCACCGTAAAGATCGTTTGCCCGGCAATGCGGATCTTGTCGGCCATCGAAAACTGTCCCACCGCTACGGGACCATGGAAATGGTTCAGCAGGATCGCGTTGAAGTTGACGTAGAAGCTGACCAGCACCAGCGACAGGAACATCGGGAAGCCTTCGCGCAACGATGCCATCGCCGCACCCGCCGGCACCCCGACCAGCGTCGCCAGTCGCCTGCGCCATACGCCCCAAAGCGCCGCGACGGCCAGGATCAGCGTGCCGACACTGATGCCCAGCGCGGCCAGCGCAGCGTCGCCGGGCGATCTTACCCATGCCACCACGCATGCCAGGCTGATGGCCTTGGACGCGAAGTTCGGCAGTACCAGCACCTTCATCCGTTCCAGGCCCTGGTAGAGCCAGATCGGCGTCACCGCGTTGGCCACCACGCCCACGAAGGCCGCGGCCAGGATGGCCCGATGTTCGCGCAGGTCCGGCGCCCACCACAACGCGCCGGCCAGCAGCAACGCCGCGCCCAGCGTGAGCGGCAGCTTGGCCGCTATCGTGGCCGAGAACACCGCCGCGACCGCGGCCGGATCATCGCGTCTGAGCGATACCAGCCGTGTCGCGGACAAGTTGTGGCCGTAGTCCGTCAGCAGGATCAGGTACTGCGCCAACGCCTGGCAGTAGGCCAGCACGCCGAACTCGCGCACGCCGAGCTTATGACCGAGGAAAGGCAACAGCACCAGCGGGAACAGGTAGTTACTGCCCTGGATCAGCAGCAGATAGGTGGCGGTGGAGCGTATGGATGGCGGCATCGGGCGCGGGCCTCGGGTTTAGCGTGGCCCGGCGGCCGGCAGGTTCGGGCGGCCGTAGAGCGAGCGCACGCCCGCAGGCGGCGCGCTGGCGGCCGGCTTCCCCAGGCACCGGAACACCAGCCACAGCAGCGCCAGCGGCACGAAGTTGCGGCCGCTGAACAGGTTCGGCACGCGCAGGATTTCCATCAGCGACACCAGCAGTACAGCATGGGCGCAGCACCAGAAGCCGTGGCCGGCACGCCATCCCGCGTAGCTGCGGCCTAGCAGCCACCCCATCAGCGCGGCTTCCAGCAGGGCGAATCCGCCCCACTCGTAGAAATGCACGAAGATGCCCGACGGGTTGTTGAACTCCGGATCGCCGAAAGTGTTGAGGAACAGGCTGTACCCATCGTCCGCGCCGACCAGCGGACGGAAGCTTTCGCCGACGATCGGAAACCGGATCAGCCAGTCGAACGTAAACGTCGGTGCGCCGGTGCCCCATCCCATGATCGTCAGCAGGCCGGAACCGTTGTTGATCGCCGTCGAGTAGTACAGGCCCAACCGTTCCAGCGCGAAGTCGAAGATGTTGTCGTAGATGTTGACGTAGTACGTCTCCCACGACCGGTTGTACTCGTTTGCGATGAAGAACCCGATCAGCGGCGGGATGGCGGCAAATGGCCCGAGTACCAGCAGCGCCGCGCGCAGCGACCCGCGCGGCGGCCGCAGGCGGAAGCGCGCCATCATCAGCGCCCAGGGCAACACCACTTCCACCAACGCCAGCCGCTCGGCAAAGATGAAGCTGCGCAATAACGTCAGCACGAACAGCACGCCCAGGTAGACCTGGTAACGGTTCAGGCCGCGCGGCCCCGTGCGGAAGATGACGAAGTAAAGCGGCACGTAGGCCACCGAAGCCTGGGTCAGCGTGCTGATGCCTACCACACGCCCTTTCAGCTCCAGCACGTCGTAGGTACTGGCGGCCCCATTCAAATAGGAAAGCAGCATCGCCGGCCGGGCGATTACGCCGCCCATCATCACCACGTAGCCGATGCAGGCCAGCCAGAACAGCGCATCGAGCACCCGCACAGACAGCACCACCGGCGCGTCGGCCGCGCGCGGGGCCAGCACACGCTCCCCCAGCGCACCCGCCGCCACCGCGAGCAGGAACAGCGCGCCGGCCATCGCATAGGTGCCGCTGAAGTAGATATGGTCGATGGACTTCTGGTCACCGAGCAGTTCCACCGACACAAGCCCATACAGCGGCAGGATGAAGCCCAGGAGCAGCCGTGCAGGATCGTCCCACCAGTAGCCGTCGTACGCATTGCAGGCGCCAGGCATCGTCATCGTCGCGACTCAGTTCGACGCCACCACCATCGGTTCGGCCACCGGCAGGCCCGGTACCGAAGATGCCGAAGCTACCGCAGGCGACGCGGGTACCGCATCCCGAATCATGGCCGCATGCACCAGCGCCCGGAATTCCCGCCGAAACCGCTCGGGCGAGAATTGCAGCGCGTTGCGGCGGCACGCCGCCGGCTGGAAAGGTCCGCTTTCCTCGAACCGGCAAACCGCGCGAACGATATCCTCGACGGTCTGGCGCGGAAAGAACAAGCCGGTGCGCAAATCGCGATCGCGGCTGTCGATCACCGTCTCGCGCGCTCCGCCCTGCCCCAGCGCAATGACAGGCGTCCCGCAGGCCTGGGCCTCCACGGCGACGATCCCGAAATCCTCCTCCGCCGCAAACACAAAGGCCTTGGCGCGCTGCATGTGCGCCACCAGCACGTCGGCAGGCTGGTATCCCAGGATGCGCACGTTAGGGGTCGCCATCTCGCGGATACGGTCCAGGTCCGGGCCATCGCCGATCACCACCAGTTGCTTGTCCGGCATCGCCGCGAACGCCTCGACGATCAGGCTCACCCGCTTGTAGGGCACCAGCCGCGATGCGGTCAGGAAGAAGTCCTCGCGCTGCTCGCAGAGGCTGAACTGGTCGATATCGACGGGCGGATAGACCACCGCCGCATCGCGCCCATAGACCTTGCGGATACGCCGCGCCACATAGGCCGAGTTGGCGACAAATACGTCCACGCCATGCGCGGTGCGATGGTCCCACATCCGCATGTAGTGCAGGATGGCCCGGGCCACCCAGCTTTTCAGGCCCTGCGTCAGCTTCGACTCGCTCAGGTATTGATGCTGAAGGTCCCATGCATAGCGGATCGGGGAATGAACATAGCTGACATGCAGCTGCCCGGGGCCGGTAATCACTCCTTTGGCCACAGCATGGCTCGACGAAATCACGAGGTCGTAGGCGGACAGGTCCAGTTGCTCCACGGCCAGCGGCATCAGCGGCAGGTACGACCGGAACGACTTGCGGGCGCGGGGCAGCTTCTGGATAAAGGTCGTCGTCGCATGCTTGCCCTGCAGCGCCCCGCGCTGTGCATCGGGAAAGAAGTCCACCACGCTGAACAGGTCGGCCTGGGGCCATATCTTCAGGATCTGCTCGAGTACCCGCTCTGAACCGGCGTACGTGGCAAGCCATTCGTGGACGACCGCGACCTTGCCGTAGGCGGCGTCATCGGTGTCGTGTCGTGGGCTCATCGTTGTGGAAGGCATGGAGATATCTCGCCAAGTAGCCGCGCGGCGGTGTCGCGCCAGGAATACCGCTGCACATGCGCGTAGCCGCGCTGCCGCATCGCGTCACGCAACGTGCCGTCCTGCATCACGTACGTCAGCAGTTCGCCGAACTCGGCCGGGCTGGTCGGCCGGAAATAGAGCGCCGCAGTGCCACACGCCTCGCGCACCGAGGGCAGGTTCGACGCCAGCACCGGGCAGCCCAGCGTCATGGCCTCCACAGGCGGCAGGCCATAGCCTTCATACAACGACGGAAACACGAAACAGGCAGCGTCGCGGAATAGTGCCTTCAGGTCGGCATCGTCGACATAGCCAAGCCGCGTGACCGGCGCCGCGTCCTCGTCGTTCTGTGGCCGGAACACGCTTGCCGAGCCACCCACGATTACCACGTCGTAGTCGGCCCCGTGCAGCATGGCCACGGCCTCCACGACCAGCCGAAAGTTCTTGTGATAGCTGGCGCTGCTGACCGCCAGCACGTACGGCCGATCCGACAGTCCATACTTGCGCCGGATGCCGCTCACCTCCGGCAAGCGCAGCATATGGTCGCCACTGAGCGGCAGCACGCCGATCTTCCGGCCCGGGATGCGATAGGCGTCCGCAATTTCCCGCCGCGAAAACTCCGATACCGTCAGCACCCTGCGTGCCACACGCCCGACCCACGGCGCCATGATCCGATACCACGAGCGGAACGCGCGCGAATACGCCTGCGGCACGCGCACCGGCGCCGCATCGTGCATGACCGTCACCTGGTTCCGGTACAGCAGCGGCGCCGCATTGCACAGATTGAGCAACAGCGCCCCGCGCGCCGCCAGCGGCAGGCTGACCTGCTCCCAAAGCTGGCCGCTACGGCGCCCGATGACAGGCCCCACCGTACGCACCTGCAGGTGCGGGAACTCGCCCGGATCGACTTCCACGCCTGGCGGCACGAGCAGTTCGAACGACAGGCCTGCCGTAGTGCGATCGTTGTCGGCCACCAATCGGTCAATCGCGCGCACTACCTCGTGCGCAAAGCGGTCGACACCGGTGGCACGCCGCCCCAGGAAGCGCCCATTGATGGCGATGGTCTTTGGCATCGCGTGCGCGCCTAGTGGCCGGCCCGCGCGAGCGGGTTGGCGATGAATCGCACCACACGGTTGCTGAACGACGCCACCGGCAACAGGCAAAGCGTCGTCAGGCATCCCACCGCCACCTTCTTGCGCAGGCTCCAGAATGGATTGGCGGCGATAGTGTGGAAATACCGCCCCGATTCATGCTGGAACCAGTGCCACCGACGCGCCAGCGTCGCGCCATACACGTGCTGCGCGAAGCGGGCCTTCTCCAGCGAGAAATCGAGCACGCCCGGCGGCAGATCGATACCGAGGCGGTCCTTGGCGACGCCGCGCAGGATCTGCCAGCGCCGTGCCGACTGCCGGGCACCGGCCGTCGCGTCCTCGGCATTGGCAAGCGACAGGTCGCTGCCCTGTGCGTCGCCGCGCGTGTTCCGATGCACCCGGTAACCGCCCAGCGCCGTCTCCACCGCGCCAACGTCGCCGAGCAGCGCCACGCCATAGATGGCGTAGAAATCCGCGCCATGCATGTTGTCGGCGCCCACCGGCACCGGAAAGATGCGCCGCAGCGCATCCACGCGATACGCATTGCCCGAGCCGGGTGGGGACGGATACAGCCATCCGGCTCGCAGCATCCGTCCGCAACCGTCCACGCGGATCGACTGCGGGACCTGGACGCCGGTGGGCACGCCATCGGCCGTCATGACATCGAGCCGGTACTGCACTTTCACCGGGTCGCCCTTGGCGAAGGCCGCCAGGACCGTGGCAGCGGCTTCGGGATACAGCGTGTCGTCGGCATCCAGAAAGAGCACATACGGCGTGCGGACGCGTTCGAGCGCATGGTTGTACGCGGCTACCTGCCCGCCGTTGCGCTGGAACACGGCTTCCACGCGCGTGCCATAGCCCTCGATGATCGCGCGAGAGCCATCGGTGGAGCCGTCGTCGATCACCATGACATGCACCGGTGTGAACTGGCTTAGCGCCGATTCAATGGCGCCCGCCACGTACCGTGCATAGTTGTAGTTGGCAATCACAACGGTGAGCGCGGGCGATGCGACAGGGTCCGGCATGGTGGTCTCCGTGAGCGTGGCGCTACAGCGAGTAGTCAGCGTGGAAGCCGAGCCGGCTGGCCTCGCCATCCGCAATGGCGCGCTCCAGCAGCCGCAGCCGCGCCCCGGCGTTGCGGCGCTTGCCATACAGGCGCAGCAGTTGCAGGAACACGAAGCGGTTGAGTCGGTACATCAGTCCGGACGTGGACCAGTGGTTGCGGTCGAACCACGCCTGGTTGCGGCTGCTGTAGTAGGCGCGGAAATCCGAGCCGCTCAGCAGCATGCATTCGAAGTGGTTCTTCCAGTTGCGCTTGACGTTCCAGGAGCCTTCCAGATCTTCGAGCCGCGCAGCCGTTACCAGCGCGATACATCCGCCCCGCGCCGTCAGCCGCCACGTGTACTCGGTATCGTCGGCGTACAACACAAGCTCGGGCACCGGCAACCCCAGGTCCACGTACATCTCGCGATGTCCCAGCAGGCCCCCGTACGGCGCAAACGGCAGATGCACCACATCGGGAATCGCATCGGGCCGTGGCGCGCCCCACGGCGTACGCCGCCAGATCTTGTACGGGATGCGACCCACGTGAAAGCCGAAGTAACTGGAGCGCGGCGGCATCGCCAGACCCACCGGCACGCCCGCCGCGATGTCGCCCTGGTGATCGGGACGGAACCCCAGCACCGCCGCGCGACGACGTCCCAGCTTGCGCGTGAGCAGGTCCAGTTGATGGCAAAGCACGTCCATCGCGCCCTCGCATGGCGCGTTGTCGTCGTCCATCAGCCAGATGTAGTCGGTGGTATCGCGCTCCAGCGCCCGGGCGATGCCCACCGCATAGCCGTTGGCCGATCCCGTGTTGGCGGCGAGCCGCACGACGGTGACGCGCTTGCCCCAGGCAGCCTCCAGCGGCGACAGATCGGCGGTGGCGTTGTTGCTGACGACGATGGCATGCGACACGCCTTCGTGCTCGAAGCTGCGCCGCAGCAGTTCGGCGCAGTAGCGCAGGCGG
Organism: Cupriavidus sp. 86D6; assembly: GCF_057815095.1. Classification (NCBI taxonomy): domain Bacteria; kingdom Pseudomonadati; phylum Pseudomonadota; class Betaproteobacteria; order Burkholderiales; family Burkholderiaceae; genus Cupriavidus; species Cupriavidus sp. 86D6. The sequence continues at coordinate 22,782 of NZ_JBYPSB010000018.1, forward strand.
TCACCGTAGGTGACGGTTACCAGCGTGATGCGCTTGTGGTGCAGATGCGCCATGACGGTTCTCCGTATCAGGCTGGCGTGCCAGGATGGCTTTCGGCAGCGCCGTAGGCGTAGCTGTAGCGATGCAGCGCGCCGGTGAAGTCGTTGAAGATCACACCGCGCACTGCAACACTGGCCTGAGCCAGCCGCCGCGTGCTTTCATCGATCTGTTCGACCGTGGTCACCCGGTGGCGCGCCACCATGAAGACCGTGCCGGCAAGGCGCCCCAGGACCAGCGCATCGGCCACCGGCAGCAGCGGCGGGCCGTCCAGCACCACCATGTCATATTGCGCGGCCACCCGCTGGACCAGTGCCGACAACTCGGGCTGCAGCAGCAATTCGCTTGGGCCGGCCGTGAGCGCGCCAGTTGACAGGAAGTCCAGGCCATGCGCCACGTCACGCCGGATCGCGTCGCCGGCGTCGCAGGTGCCGGCCAGCACTTCGGCCAGCCCGGGTCCGCGATCGACCCGGAAACGCTTGTGCAGCACGCCATTACGCAGGTCGGCATCGATCAGCAGCACACGCCGCTTCGACGCGCCGGCCAGTGTCGCCAGGTTAGCCGCCACGAACGACTTGCCCACGCCCGCTGTGGGCCCTGTGATCAGCACCACGCGATTTGGCGCATCGCTGAGCGCAAAATGCAGGGTCGTTCGCACCGCGCGCAGGCTTTCGATGGCTGCGTCGGGCAGTTGCGCGTGCCCGCCGCGCAGATGGGTCCGCGCCGTGCCCAGCGGCCCGGTCAGGCGGCTGCGCGGCACCGTCGCATAGACCGGAATGCCCGTGGCAATCTCGATCTCGTCGCGATCCTGCACGGTGCCCACGATACGGCGACGTGCCATCGCCAGCACGATGCCCGCGAACAGTCCCGTCAACAGCGACCCCGCCACGGCCACGCCGCGCCGGGGCTTGATCGGTGTCTCGGGCGGGGTGGCCGGATCGATAAGCCGCACGTTCGCCACCTTGCCGGCCCGGACCAGCGTCAGTTGCTGACGCGCGTTCAGCCGGTTGGTGTACAGCTCGGTATCCACCTGCATGTCGCGCTGCAGTTGCAGCACCTTCTGCTCGATCAGCGGCAACTGGCGCGTTCGCCCCTGCACGACGGAAAACGCGGCCTGCGCCTCGCGCAACTGGCCGTCAATGGCCAGCAATGCCGGATGCTTCTCGGTGTACTGGGTCAGCAGTTCCTGGCGCTTCTGGCGCAGGTCCACGAGCCGGGTCTCGGTCTCCACGCTTTGCTGCAGCAGCGCCCGGGCCTCCTGGCTGGTATCGACGGTGCCCTGCTGGGCGCGAAAGGCGTTGTAGCGGCTTTCGGATTCCCCCAGCTGCTTCTTCAGTTGCGGCAATTGCTCGTCCAGGAAGCGGATCGACTTGTCCGCTTCCTCGGACCGACGGCGCACGTTCTGATCGACATACTCGCGGCCGATCTCGTTGAGGATGCGCGACGCCTGGACGGGATCGACGCTGTCCAGCGATACGCCAATAATGTCCGACTGCTTGCCGCGTTCGCCAATCGCCAGGGTCTTCTGCAGCCACTCCGTCGTGGCGGTCTCGGAGTAACGCTTCAGCGTAAAGCTGGCGCCGGGTCGCCCGGCCGCCGTGCGTACGAGCAGCGCCAGCGGCCCGCGCGGCGTGGCGGCTCGCAGCAGTATGCCGACGCGGCCTTGCAGCGACACCACCGGGGCGCCGAACGTCGAGGACAACTCCAGGGTAAAGGCGCCATGCTCGCCCAGCGTAAGCGTGAATGGCTGGCCCTGATAGGCCGCAGGCACGTCGAAGGTCGTGACGTCGATACGTTCCTTGCCATAGACGTGTCCGCCGATCGGGCGCGAATAGCCTTCGGCGCGCTCGGCCAGCCACCAGCCGATCACCGGCAGGTAGCGCGGCGTGACGTCGAGATGGAGCCGGAGCGCATCTACCGCGCGGGATACCACCATGCGCGAACTGATCACCTGGATCTCGGACGTCGTGTCGGGCTTGATCTCGGGCGTAAGCTTCGGGTCCCCTGACGTGGAACGATTCTCGATGGTGCTCGGCTCTACCTGGATCAGCATGTCCGAGCGGTAGACCGGACGCGTGAACACCGCATAGGCAACCCCGGCCAGCAGGCAGGCCGATGTCGTGCCAACGATCAGCCATCGGCTTGCCGCCAACGTCGTCAGCGGGTTCATGGCACGCACCGTCGGGCGGGGCGCAGGCCCATACGCGGGATTTGCCAGGTACGAAGTGTTCATGACGGGTGTCTCCTGGAATTCGCAAGGCCTACGGCGCCAGCGCACGGCTTGCCGTCGCGGTCTGCGCGGTGGGCAGTAGCAGGCTGACCACCCGGCTCCAGCGCACGAGTGAAGAGGTGTCGACGAACACCACGTCGTTCGCCTGGAGCGCGAACCCGTCGGCCAGCGCCATCGCCGAAGGCGTGCTGGCATCCAGATGGAAGACCCGGGGCTGCGTGCCGCCGTTGCCGCGCACCACATACACCTGCTGCGCATCGCCCGAATACTGGCTCACTCCGCCGGCATCGCCGAGCGCCTGGTTCAGGCTCAACTTGCCATTGTTCATCGTCAGCGCGGCGTTGCGTGCCACCTCGCCAATCACATAGACCTTGCTGTCGTTCGCGGCATAGACACGCACGAGATCCCCATCGCGCAGCAGGATGTCGGACGGATTCGCGCCTTTCGCGATCAGGTCGGGCAGGTTCACGCGCGCCGTTTGCTCGCCGCGCGTGACGGCGATCCAGGAGCGGTCGGCCGCCGCGCTGAACCCGCCGGCGCGATTGATGGCCTCGGGCAGCGTCATCGGCACGTCGTTGATGATCTGCAGGCCGGCCTGTTGCACGGCGCCGTCCATGTACACGCGCTTGCTGCGATACGCCTGGATGCGTAGCGTCACCTGTGGATTACGCACGTATTCAGCCAGCCGCTGCGTGAGCCGGTCGCGCGCTTCGGCCTCGGTCAGACCCGCAACCGGCACCATGCCGACAAAGGCGTACTGAACATTGCCGCGTGCGTCGACGGTGTATCCCGTGACCACGGCATTCGATCCCGACGTATCGACGCCGCTGGTGACCTGCAGCGCGGGCAGGTTCAGCTCGGGATGCCCCCAGACCACGATGCTGAGCACATCGCCGGGGCCCAGCACGTAGGGCCGCGGCTTGTCGAACAGCGCGCGCACCTCCGGCGCCACGCCTTCGGGCTGCGCCGCACGCTGCGACGCAAGCAGCGCGCTGTCGATCTCCACCAGGCTGTCGCGCGACACGGACTGCACGCCCGGCATCGGCGGCAGACTGGTTGCCGGCGCGGCTGGCTGCGCCGATTCCCTGCCCGGCTGCGGCGCCGGCGTAGTGGCCTTGTAGGTCATGCCAGGCGCCATGGCGCAGCCGCCCAGGAAGTGCAGTACCACGCCCCACAGCAGGACGGCCGCCAGGCGCTTGCGCCAGGGCAGGTCAGTATGCGCCACGACCATGGATCACCACACCGATTGTCTTGAACAGGATCACGATATCGCCGGCAAAGGTCCAGTTGCGGACGTAGGCGACATCCAGCGTCACGCGCTTGTCGTAGTCGGCATCGTTTCGTCCGCTGACCTGCCAGAGGCCGGTGATGCCAGGCAGCACGCGCAGGTAGTACGACACCGATTCGCCGTAGCGTTCCAGCTCCTTTTCCACGACCGGACGCGGCCCCACCAGGCTCATGTCGCCGCGCACCACGTTCCATAGCTGGGGCAGTTCGTCGATACTGGTCTTGCGGATGAAGCGCCCCAACGCCGTGACGCGGACATCGTTGCGCAGCTTGAAGTCCTTTTCCCACTCGGCGCGTGCCACCGGATCGCTGGCGAGCAGCTCCTTGAGCACCGCATCGGCATTGCGCACCATCGAGCGAAACTTCAGGCAACGGAACTTCCGGCCATTCATCCCGACCCGGGTATGGCCAAACACGCACGGGCCGCCGTCGCGCATCACGAGCAGGGCCACCGTCAGCATCAGCGGCGACAGCAGCAGCAACAGCACCAGCGCCGCGCCAACATCGAACGCGCGCTTGGCGGCGTGGCCGTAAGCGCCGGCGTAACGCCGGCCGGCGTCGTGCGACGGTGTGTAGACATCGGCCACGGCCGGCGACATGGCCGGCGCTGCCGCAGTAAAGCGCGCCGGCAGGATGCCGGATCTGGCAAGCAGTGATTTGATGAATCGCATGGCCTTCTCCCGTAACCTGCGCGATGTTCAGGTGCAGCGCCCGTAGGTATCGGCGATGCGGACGATGTCGTCTTCGCCAAGGTAGGCGCCCGATTGCACCTCGATGACTTCGAGCGGCAGCTTCCCGGGGTTTTCCAGGCGGTGCGTGACGCCAATCGGGATATAGGTCGACTCGTTCTCGCTCAGCAGGAACTGCTCTTCGCCACGCGTGACGCGTGCCGTGCCCCGCACCACGGTCCAGTGTTCGGCGCGGTGGTGGTGTAGCTGCAGCGATAGCGATGCCCCGGGGTGCACGACGATGTGCTTGACCTGAAAGCGCTCGCCCTGATCGAGCGAGTCGTAGCAACCCCACGGCCGCTGCACCTTGCGATGGTTCTCGGCCTCGCTGCCGTGCTGCCTGGCAAGCCGTTCCACCAGCCCCTTGACGCCCTGCACCTGGGAACGGTCCACGACCAGCACGGCATCTGGCGTTTCCACGACGATCAGGTTCGTGGTGCCTACGCACGCCACCAGCCTGCCGTCGGCGTGGACATAGCACGAGGTAGCGCCTTCGTACATCACCCGGCCCCGCGCGGCATTGCCGTCGCCGTCCTTGTCGATGGCATCCCATACGGCGTCCCACGAGCCCAGGTCCGACCAGCCCGCCACCAGCGGCACCACCACGCCCTGCACGCCGTCGGTGCGCGCCAGGTGCTCCATGACGGCGTAGTCGATCGAGTCGGACGGGATTGCCGCGAACGCGGTGGCATCGGGGTGGAAGTACGGGCCGTCCTGACGACCCTGCGCGAAGGCACTGGCGCAAGCTGCGTGCATGTCTGGCTGCAGGCGCTGCAGCGTCGCCAGCCACGTGCTGGCGCGTACGACGAAGATGCCGCTGTTCCACCAGTACTCGCCAGACGCCACGTACTGCTGCGCAAGCTCGGCGGCAGGCTTTTCGACAAAGCTGTCGATGGCGCGCGCCACGCCGCCCAGCGCGGCGCCGATGCGGATATAGCCGTAGCCGGTATCGGGGCGGGTAGGCGGCACGCCAAGCGTCACGATGGCGCCCTGCTCCGCGTACCGGGCGGCATGCGCGATGGCGTAGCCGAATGCCTCCGTATCGGCGATGACATGATCGGCTGGCATGACGACGAGGATGCCGTCTTCACCCTGCGCCATCGCCAGCAGCGCAGCCAGTGTCAGCGCCGGCGCCGTGTTGCGCCCAGCCGGCTCCACCACGATCTGTGCCGCTGTGCCGGACGCGGCAAGCTGCTGCGCCGTCATGAACCGATGCGGCTCGCCACACACAATGATCGCAGCGGCATCGCCGTGACGACCATCGCGCAGCACCGCCATGCGCCGCACCGTGGACTGCAGCAGCGAGTCACGCCCGATCACATCGATCAGCTGCTTCGGATAGTGCTTGCGGGACAGCGGCCAAAGCCGTGTACCCGCCCCCCCGGCCAGTACCACGGGGCGGATCCGCAGCGCGCTCTGGACGCCGTTGGGCGTGACGGCGGCATGGGAAGGGAGATCGGCGGGGGCAGTGATAGGCATGCTGGGCTCCTGTTCGGGCAGCGCTTGCGGCATGAAACCGCTTTGCTGCACCGAAGCATAGATGCGCAGGAATGCACCATTTGTCCAATGGCCGATAATGCAGAGGATTTGACCGATGCAACTTGAAAACCGGCAATAAAACGTATTTTCGGTGATACAAGACCATTATGTCATCACGCGGTCTTACTGATATGCGTGCACGATTCCCGTCTGCGGTGCGCGAATGCACCGCAACGCATCCAAGCAGAATCCGCATTGCACAATGGCAGTGAAGTCTCTGATTTGGTTAATGTTATTCGCATATCCACATGCAGGGACGGCTGGACGTGGCGTAACAATTACTAAAATTGATTCATTTCTGATAATCGTGTTGCGGCGTATCGCGCATTTTCTTATTGATTTTCTATGGCGCCCGCACCAATCGGCCAACATCACGGAAAAATCGGCCACGGACCATTGTGCATTGCGGCAAGTTGGATATGATGCAATGCAATAGATTCGCCTTTGAATCGCCTTCGCAAAGGGTGGACACGCCATGGATCACCTTGCCGAGATGCCTGCGCCGACCCGGCCCCCGGGGCCTTATCCCGTCGTCGGACATGCCCACACGCAACGCATTGGCCTGCTGTTGTTCGACGGATGCTCGCTCCTGACGGCAGGCATCATTGCCGAGGCCTTCCGCGTGGCGAACGAGCTGGAACTGCAACGCAACGGCCGGCCGTTCTACCAGTTGTCATTGCTGTCGTATCGCGGCGGCAACATCGCGTGTTCGTCGTCGGTGCGCATCTGGACCCAGGGTCTCGATGCGGCGGGTCAGCGGGGCTTTGGGGCCGTGTTCATCGCCTGCAGCGAGCGCGAGCCAGCCAGCGAGCGTGATGCCCGTGTGACCAGCGCCATCATGGAAGTCAGTGCATCGGCGCTGGAGCGCAGCACGTGGGGCCGCGGGCTGCTGGCGCCACGGGTGTCGCGCGCCGAGGCGGCAAGCGGCCAGGACGGGAATGCCGCGGCGGCCGCGTCGGTCTTCTGGTGCCGGGGCGGCGCGGACCATGCGCCCGAAATCATGCCGTCGGCCATCGACATGGCGCTCGCCCAGATCGAGGCGGACCTGGGCCCCGAGGTGGCCGACGAAGTGGCCAGGCAGCTCGACCCGCGCCGCGAGACGATGGCCGAGATCGAGCCCTACGACACGGACGAGACGCCAGACCTCTCCACCGCCACGGCAAACAAGATCCTGGCCTCGGCGCGCTGGATCGCCGAGCACTACATGGAGCCCATCTCGGTTGCCGACGCCGCGCGCTTTGCCGCGATGAGCGAGCGCAATTACCTGCGCCGCTTCAAGTTCACGATGGGCATGACGCCGTCGGAATACCTGTTGCAGACGCGGCTCGACATGATCTGCCAGTTGCTGGTCAAGACAACGCTGCCGGTGGACAAGGTTGCCCGGCGCTGCGGCATGGGCAACGGCGACCGGCTCGGCAAGATCTTCCGCAAGCGGTTTGCATTGTCGCCCACCGAGTATCGGAACCAGGGGCCGGCGAGCCCAGGGTCGGACCCCACCGCAACCTGAGGAGTGCTGAGCATGCGTAACGAATTGCTTGACCTGGCCAAACTCGACTGGATGGCGCGCGAACTCGCCGAGCCGTACAAGACCGCCCCGCCCTTCCCGCATGCCTGTATCGACGACTTCCTTGACCCGGACATCTACCGCGAAGCCAGCGACGCGTTCCCCAGCCGGAAGGAAGGCAGCTGGTTCAAGTATCAGTCGGCTGCCGAAAACCTCAAGCTCCAGATCCAGGACTTCTACGCCATTCCGCCGGCGCTGCGCGCCTTGATCGTCGAACTGAACGGCCCCGGCTTCATCCGGTTCCTGGAGACGCTGACCGGCGTGCGCGGGCTGGTGCCGGACCCTCACCTGCATGGCGGCGGGCTACACCAGACCCTGCCCGGCGGCCACCTGGGCCTGCATATCGACTACAACTACCACCTGGAATGGAAGCTCGACCGACGGGTGAACGTACTGCTTTACCTGAACGACACCTGGGACGATAGCTGGGGCGGCCACCTGCAACTGTGGGACGAGGGCGTGCAGCATTGCGTGCAGAAGATCGCGCCCATCGGCAACCGGCTGGTCGTGTTCAATACGAACGAATGTTCCTGGCACGGGCACCCCGTGCCGCTGGCATGCCCGCAAGGTGTCTCGCGGCGGTCGATCGCGCTCTACTACTATTCAAACGGTCGCCCCGAGGACGAGGTGGCAGACGTCCACACGACGCGCTTCCAGGCGGCGCCCGGCGCCCGCTTTCCGCTGACGGCACGCGACATCCTGACCGGCATTACCCCGCCTTACGCCAAGGCCCTGGCGCGACGCATCGTAGGCCGCTGAACCGGCGCGAGGGGGGTCACATGTCATCCATACTCGTCACCGGCGGGGCCGGCTTCATCGGCGCAAACTTCGTGCTCGACTGGCTCCGAGGTCCGCCCGCGCGTCCGCCCGAGGCCGACCGCGTCATCAACGTCGACAAGCTCACCTACGCCGGAAACCGGCACAGCCTGGACGAACTCGATGGCGACGCGCGCCACATCTTCGTCCAGGCCGACATCGGCGATCGGGCAGCGATGGACAACCTGCTTGCCCGGTACCGCCCGCGCGCGGTCATCCACTTTGCGGCGGAGAGCCACGTCGACCGGTCCATCCGCGGGCCGGCGGCCTTCATCGATACCAATATCGGCGGCACCTATACGCTGCTGGAAGCCGTGCGCGGCTATTGGAGCGCATTGCCCGACGCCGAACAGGCGGGCTTTCGCTTCCTGCACGTCTCCACCGACGAAGTGTTCGGCTCCCTGGGGCCCGCTGACGACCCGTTTTCGGAGACCACCCGCTACGCGCCAAACAGCCCCTACTCGGCGTCGAAGGCGGCTTCCGACCATCTTGTGCGCGCCTGGCACCACACCTATGGCTTGCCCGTCCTGACGACAAACTGCTCGAACAACTACGGCCCGTACCAGTTTCCGGAAAAACTGGTACCGCTGATGATTGCCAGCGCGCTGGCGGGACAGCCGCTGCCGGTGTATGGCGACGGCGCTAACGTGCGCGACTGGCTCTATGTCGGCGACCACTGCGCGGCGATCCGCGAAGTGCTTGCGCGCGGGCGGGTCGGCGAGACCTATAACGTGGGCGGCTGGAACGAGAAAACGAATCTCGAAGTCGTCCACGCGCTGTGCGACCACCTCGACGCGCTGCAACCGCGCACCGCGGGCTCCTATCGCGACCTGATCCGCTTCGTGAAGGATCGCCCCGGCCACGACCGCCGCTACGCCATCGATGCCCGCAAGCTCGAACGCGAACTGGGCTGGCGCCCCGCCGAAACCTTCGAGACCGGCCTGGCCAGGACAGTCGCCTGGTACCTCGACAACCAGCCATGGGTACGTGACGTCATGTCGGGCGAGTACCGTAAGTGGGTGGAGACCCAATATGCCGCGTGACAACCTCGGCGTGCGCACGCTGCTCGTGACGGGCTGCAACGGCCAGATTGGCTTTGAACTGTGCCGCAGCCTTGCCCCGCTCGGTCGCGTGATCGCGCTGGACCACGCTGCATGCGACCTCGCCCATACCGCCCGGTTGCGCGACCTTGTGCGGGACATTGCGCCCAGCGTCATCGTCAATGCGGCAGCCTATACGGCCGTCGACAAGGCCGAACATGACGCCGATCTTGCATTTGCCATCAATGGCGATGCACCCGGCATCCTAGCCGAGGAGGCGAGCGTGCTTGGCGCGCTGCTCGTGCACTATTCCACCGACTACGTGTTCGATGGCACAGCGGATGGCCCGTATTCCGAAACGGATGTCCCCAATCCCTTATCGGTCTACGGAGAAAGCAAGCTGGCCGGCGAAGAAGCGGTGCTCGCAACCCAGGCGACATCGCTGGTCTTGCGCACCAGCTGGGTCTTCGGCGCGTATGGCCGCAACTTCGCGAAAACCATGCTGAAACTCGGTCGTGACCGCGACACGCTGCGCATCGTGTCGGACCAGTTTGGCGCGCCCACGCCTGCCAGCCTTGTGGCCGACGTCACGGCGCACATCGTGGCCCGACACTGGCTCTTCGGCGACCGTGCGGACTTCCCGGCGGGTCTCTATCACCTTGCCGCTGGCGGATACACGAACTGGCATGCTTATGCAGTGGAAGTGCTGAGGCAGGCCACCGCGCTCGGGGCACTGCTCAAAGCCGACCCCAGCAAGGTTCAGCCGATTGGCACGGCAGACTATCCATTGCCGGCCCATCGCCCCGCGAACTCCCGGCTTGCCACGGGAAAGCTGCGGGAGACGTTCGGCCTGCAGCTGCCGCACTGGCGAGACGGACTCAGCCTCGTCATGAGGCAAATGTTCTCCGAGACATCCTCCTAGAGGTGCGCCATGACCATGAACCTTGTTCCTACCCGGATCCCCGATGTGCTGATCGTCGAACCGAAGGTGTTTGGCGACGAGCGAGGATTCTTCTTCGAGAGCTTCAACGGCATCGAATTTGAAGCCGCTACCGGGTTGAAGCGCAATTTCGTCCAGGACAATCACTCCCGGTCGGCCCGCAACGTGCTGCGCGGACTGCACTACCAGATTCGACATCCGCAGGGCAAGCTCGTGCGCGTCGTGTCGGGCGCAGTGTTTGACGTGGCCGTGGACCTGCGCAGCAGTTCGCCAACATTCGGCGAGTGGGTCGGCGAGGTGTTGTCCGCCGAAAACAAGCGCCAGTTGTGGATTCCGGAAGGATTTGCGCACGGGTTCCTCGTGCTGTCGGACTCTGCGGAATTCCTCTACAAGACCACGGATACCTGGCACCCGGAACACGAACGCTCTTTGCGATGGAACGACGGGCGTGTCGCCATCGAATGGCCGCTGTCCGGCATGCCGATGGTGGCTGCCAAGGACGCCGCCGGGCGTACCCTTGACGAGGCCGAGGTGTTCGCCTGACCGCGCCGCGGCGGCGCCTGCCGTCGTTTTCGATAGGAACCTGTAGCCCGGCGCACGAAGCTGGCACGGACGTTGCTCCCTGATCCGCCACTGCATGTTGAACACAGACTCATTGGCATCGGGACATTCGGGGAGCGTTTGATGAAGAAAAAGATTGCGCACTGGGCAGCCTTGGCGCTGTCCTTTGGCGTGCTGGCTGTCGGTGCCGGCTGCGCACTGGCGCAGACATATCCGTCCAGGACGATCAGACTGGTGGTACCTTTTCCGCCGGCCGGTGCCACTGACGTCCTGGGCAGGGCCATTGCGCAGAAGCTATCCGAAGGCCTTGGACAGCCTGTGGTGGTCGAGAACCGGCCTGGTGCAGGCAGCACCATCGGATCGGACATCGTTGCGAAAGCGGCCCCGGATGGCTACACGCTATTGTTGGCGTCAGGCTCGCTTGCCATCGCATCGAACCTGTACCCCAGGCTGGGCTTCGATATTCTGAAAAGCTTCACGCCAATCTCACTGGTGGGCCATGTCCCCCATATGCTGGTCGTGAACCCCTCGATCCCGGCAAATTCGGTCAAGGAACTGATCGCATTGGCCAAGGCAAAGCCCGGACAAATCAGCGCCGCTTCGCAAGGAAACGGCACGCTGTCTCACCTTGAACTGGAAATGTTCAAGTTGTCCACTGGCGCCGACATGCTTCATGTCCCGTATAAAGGCAGCAATAACGTCATGCCCGATTTGCTTGCCGGCAATGTCTCGGTGTTCTTTGATAGCGTGCCGTCTTCCATGCCGCTGGTGAAGAGCGGCAAGCTAAAAGCACTTGGCGTCGTAGGGGCCAAGCGCCTGCCAATGAGCCCGGACATTCCGACACTGGCCGAAGCCGGACTTCCCGGGTTCGACGTGAAGAACTGGTTCGCGCTACTGGCACCTGCCGGCATATCGCCGGAGATCGTCGCGTTGCTCAACACCCAGGTCCAGAAGGCAGTGGCCGCGCCGGATCTTGCTGCGCGGCTGGCCGACCAGGGTGTGATCCTGGAAGCCAGCACGCCAAAGCAGTTGTCCATGCTGATGCAATCGGACGTCGCAAAGTGGGGCAAGATCGTCAAAAGTGCAAACGTGCACCTGAACTGAGCGTAGCGGCGCGGGGGATGTGCTACCGGGCGTGGCTCGCACCTGGCCGGACAGGGCTATCCGGACCTACGCGCCGCAGGCTCGGAAATGAACAGGTTCAGACCCAGGTGCTCGGACAGGAACCGCATGACTAGCTGACCCCGCACGCTGTTGCCGGCGGCATCCAGTGTGGGCGAATATGTCGCCACTGCGCCTTTGCCGGGTGCGATCGTCAGGATGCCCCCGCTGACGCCGCTCTTGCCTGGCAGGCCCACATCGTACAGCCAGCTCCCCGAGCGCTCGTACAGACCCGCTGTCGCCATGACCGCCAGTACACGCTGACATGTCGAGGCCCTGACGACCTGCTCGCCCGTCACTGGATGGACGCCCCCACTGGCCAAGGTAGCACCCATCAGCGCAAGGTCGCGCGCACTGACCAGCAGCGCACATTGCCGCGTGTAGACGTCCACGGCTTCATCCGGATCGCAATAAAGCCGGCCATGCCCGCGCAGGAGGTGCGCTAAGCCCGCGTTGCGTTGGTTGGTGGCCGCTTCTGAGGCGTAGACGCGCGCATCGCATTCCAGTTCCCGCCCAGCAAAGCGAGACAACCCATGGCGAACCCGATCCCAGCGGTCCGCGGCGTCAGTGCCTGGCACCAGGCTTGTCGCGGCAATCGCCCCGGCGTTGACAAGGGGATTACTGGTGCCATCGGCGCGCAGTTCCATTGCCATGATGGAGTTGAAGGGCAGGCCGGTAGCGTCTACGCCAAGCCGCGCCGCGGCCTCGTCGCATACCAGCGCGAATACGAAAGGCTTGGACACGCTCTGGATCGAAAACGGCTGTGTCGCGTCGCCGACCATGAACGTGTCCCCCTGCGTGTTGGCAACGCAAATGCCGAAGGCGGAGGCATCCGCTTCGGCCAGCGCCGGGATGTAGTCGGCCAGCTTGCCACCGGCTTCATCGCGGAAGCGCTCGTAAGCCGCTTCGACCAGCGACCGGACCGCGTCGTGCCCGGGCAGATTGCCAGTGGAAACAAAGGGGGATGTCAGCGCGGTCGACGAGGCCATCTTTGCGTTCCTCCTTCCGGTTCAAACCAACAGGCAGATCCAGAGCGCACGAATCGCTCTGGAGAGCCCGTCCGAATTGTCGGTCCGGTCATATCTCGGATACGCCCCTTTCCGGGCGGCCCTGCGTCTCATTATCGAGGCCCGAAAAGCAAACAGTGAGTACTTTCGACGGGATTAGCCCAAGGTCCAATGGCGAAAGCGGCATAGTCCGCCAAATTAGACGCAGATGTCGCGTCGTACGCTGCCTGGCCCCGACATGGAGCCGTGGGCGCGACGCTGGCCAGGAAGGAGAGCGGGCATGCGGCAACCCAAGATCGCTATCGTCGGGGCAGGCCTGGTTGGTGACTCGGCGGCCCTGTTTGCTGCCCTGGCGATCCCGAGCGCGGAGATCGTCCTGGTCGACATCGAGAGAGTTCGCGCCGAGGGACAGACGCTCGATCTCGTCCACGCCGCCGCATTCTGGGGTCACAACCGCTTCACTGCCGGTGATCTCGACGATGCACAAGACGCCGACATCATCGTGATTACCGCCGGCGCCGGGGTGAAGCCCGGTCAGACCCGCCTGGACCTGGCGAAAACCAATGCGGATGTGGCCCTCGAAATTGTCGGACGCACCGCGCCGCTTGCCCCGAATGCGATCTACCTGGTCGCTTCCAATCCTTGCGACGTCATAGCCGGGGTCGTACTTGACCGACTGCAATGCGCGCCGGAACGCGTCATCAGCACCGGTACCACGCTGGACACCGGCCGGCTGCGCGCATTGCTTTCAGAACGACTTGGGGTGGTCGCGCCTGCGATTCACGCCTATGTCATTGGCGAGCATGGCGAATCGGCGGTGATCGATTGGTCCGGGGCGACCGTATCCGGCATGCCTCTTGAAACCTTCCTGACCAGGACGGGCAAGGAGCTTGGCCCCGCCAGTCGCGACCTGGTGTTGCGCTCTGTACATGAGTCCGCCAAGCTCATCAAGGAAGGCAAGGGCGCCACGCACTACGGCATCGCCAGTTCGATTGGCCGAATCTGCGAGGCCATCGTTCACAACACCGATCAAGTTCTCACCGTCGCCATCGTGCACCCCGAGGTCGAGGGCGTCGCAACGGTATGTCTGTCGTTGCCGACCGTGGTCAACGGCAGCGGCGCACGGTTGCTGGCATATCCGGAACTCGGCCCCGACGAACGTGCGGCCCTGCAACGCAGTGCGCGCATCGTCAAAGAGGCGACTGACAGCGTGCTACGGGGCCGGTAGCCATTTTTTCAGTGCACCGGACCGGCCGCATCAGCAGCGAACCAGGAGGTTCATCATGGCCATCTCTCCCCCCAAGGACTCCCCGGCCGGAAGTTCCCCGACCAGCAAGGCATCGCCCCCGGCGGGACATTTGAGCAAGGCTTGGCGTTTGCTTGTGCCGGTGGGACTTGGCATCGTCCTGTGGTACCTGCCGTCACCGGATGGCCTCCAGCTCAAAGCCTGGCACATGTTCGCCGTGTTCGTGGCAACCATCGCCGGCATCATGACTGCGCCCTTGCCGATGTCGGCGGTGGCCCTTATTGGTTCCACGGTGGGCGTGCTCGTCGGCGTACTCGCCTTTTCCGACGTTACCAAATCGACGGGGACGGACCTGGTCTGGCTGGTGATGCTCGCCTTCTTCATCTCACGGGGCGTGATCAAGACCGGCCTCGGCCGCCGCATCGCGCTGATGTTCATGCGTCTATTGGGCAAGCGGACACTGGGACTCGGTTATGGCCTTGCGCTGACCGAGTTGATTATCTCGCCGGCAATGCCAAGTATCACCGCCCGCGCAGGCGGCGTGATGTTGCCGATTACGCGGGCCATTTCGGAAATCCTCGGCAGCCATGCGAATGATCCGGAATCCCGCGGCAAGGTCGGCACCTATCTGATCCTATGTGCCTTTCATGCCAACATCATCACAGCAGGCATGTTCATCACGGCCATGGCGGGTAACCCGCTTGCCGTCAAGCTTGCCGCCGATCAGGGTGTTTCCATCAGTTGGCTCGAATGGGCGGTGGCGGCTTCCGTCCCAGGCTTGCTGTGCCTGGCCATTATTCCCGTCGCCATGCTATGGATTGCGCAGCCGCGAATCCGCGAGACGCCGGACGCGACTAGCCTCGCTCAGCGGGAGCTCTCTGCCATGGGGCCGATCTCCATCAAGGAGATCATCATGGCCGTCATCTTTATCGGTCTGCTCATTCTCTGGATATTCGGAGAGGACATGAAGATCAGCGCGACACTTGCGGCGGCACTGGGTGTCTCGTTGCTCTTTCTCACCGGCGTGCTGACGTGGCAGGACGCCCTGGACGAGAAGGCGGCATGGGACACCATGATATGGATCGGCCTCCTGATCATGCTGGCTTCCAAGCTCAATGAATACGGCATGGTGAGCTGGTTCGGCAAGGAGTTCGGTGCCCATCTGGAGGGGTATCACAGGCTTGCCGTCTACATGCTTGTGGCTGCGATCTACTGCTACGTTCACTACTTCTTTGCCAGTGCAACGGCGCACATCAGCGCATTGTTTCCACTGTCGATGGCGCTGATGGTTGCCGCCGGCATTCCGCCGTTCACTGCGGCGGTCGCACTCGGCATTCTGAGCAACATCAACGGTTGCCTGACGCAATACGGCATTGGCTCCGGTCCGGTCATGTTCGGCGCCGGGTATGTGTCCCAGGGGCAATGGTGGAAAGCCGGCTTCCTGATGAGCCTGATCTACATGTTCGTCTGGCTCGTCGTCGGCCCGCTGTGGTGGAAGATGCTGGGCCATGTTTGATACGGAACCAGCGTTTTTTGCCGCCTGAAGTACGGGCGCGGACAGTAGTCAGGTAACAGGGGACAGTTGCTAACGTCACTGATCAAGAGGGCTGCCAGGAAGACCTCATGCAACCGACTTTCCGCCATTCGAGCGGTACAGGTCAGGCGTGCAGCCCTTCTCTCGACCGAAACTGCGCTGAAAGGCGTCCACTGACCGGAATCCACTCGCCGAGGCGATCTTCTCCTGCGGCCAATCCGTTTGCAGGAGTAGCGTCGTGGCCCGGTCCAATCGCTCGCGCATGACAAAGGCTGCAGGGGTGCTGCCGGTCTCCGCCACAAACGCCCTGGCCAGATTGCGGGGGCTCATGAGGACCCTACGCGCCATCGCTTCGACCGAAAGATCGCCTGACAGGTTGTTCATGACCCAGGTCACCAACCCTCGCACGCGCGGCGTTGCGCCGGCCTGTGCCGCCAACGTGCGACTGTCCTGCGATTCGGTGCTGCCGCGCAGCATGTAGACGGCCAGATTGCGGGCGATCTCTATCGCCACGGACTGACCCAGATCGGCCGCGATCATCGCGAGGGTCATGTCGAGTCCCGTGGTAACGCCAGCGGAAGTCCAGAGACCATCGTCACACACATAGATGGGGTCGTTCAGTACGTGGGCCTTCGGAAACATCGATTGCAGCATCGCGCACGCATTCCTGTGCGTCGTGCATTGCCTGCCGTCGAGGAGGCCGGCTGCCGCCAGCGCAAACGCACCTGTACAAACACTGGCCACGCGTCGAACCTCGGGGGCCATGCGCGCCACCCATTCGCCCACCCCTTGCTCGACAATGGCAGCACGCAAGGCAGGCTCATCGCCGCCTGCCACGACAAGGGTGTCGATGGGCGCCGCTACTGCGCTCAGGGCGTCGGTCGCGGCAATGGTCAGGCCAGCGTTGGTTCTGACATCCCCCCCGCTCGGCGAGGCAATCGTCAGTCGATACGCGCCTGGAACGTACTCGGCTGCCTTGCTCAGTGCACTGGCGGGCCCGGCGACATCGATGGCTTCGACCCCGTCGAATGCCACCAAAACAACGTGGCGGGTCGGCACCGCGCCTGTGCCAACGCTGGCAGAAAGTGCGGCAATGTTGTCCTTGCTCGCCATCAGCGTGCTCCGTACCCTGCGGGCATGTTCAGGATTTCGAGAAAATAGCGTGGCATTCCCGTTCAGGTTCGTCTCGATCGTTGTGATGGCCAGTCTGCAGATGGCCAGCGGGTCAGCACACGGCGGGGATTCTATCTCCGCCGGGGACATGCCGATCCCTTCCCCACGCCAGAAACAGCCCGTCATTGCCGTGCTTGCGCTTAACGAAGGTACGGAAACCACTGATTTTCTGGTGCCCTACGCCGTATTGCGCCGGGCAAACGTTGCCACAGTAGAGGCCGTGGCGTCAAAACCGGGACGCGTGAATCTGATGCCCGCCCTCGCCGTCCACCTGCCCAATGACGTGGCGGCTTTTGACAGCCGATATCCAAAGGGCGCGGACTACGTCATCGTGCCGGCGATGCATGCCGACAATGACCCCGTCATCATCGGCTGGATTCGCGCCCAAGCTGCCAAGGGTGCCGTAATCGTAGCGATATGCTCGGGCGCACTGGTGGTGGGCAACGCGGGGCTTCTCGATCATCGTCGGTTCGCCGGGCACTGGTATGACAGGGCCACACTGCTTGGCAGACATCCAGGGGCCATCCACGTGCCCGATCGCCGCTACGTTGCCGACCGCGGCATCATCTCGACAACGGGCGTCAGCGCATCCGTGCCGATCAGTGTGGCCATTGTCCACGCCATCGCCGGCCGGGCGCAGGCGAGATCGGTGGCCGCCTCGATTGGCGTGAGCGATTGGGGGACCACCCATGATGCCGCCCCATTCCGCATCGATGCGCGCAGCCTGCAGACGCTCGTCACCAATACCCTCACGTTCTGGCGACACGAAACCATAGCGATTCCCGTGATGGATGGCATCGATGACATTCAGCTCGCCCTGGCAGCGGACGCCTGGTCGCGGACCTACAGATCAACGGCCGTCGCCGTAGCGTCAGGTTCCGTACGGATGCGCAGCGGCTTGACGCTTGAGCCGGCAGCGCCCGCTTCCCACGGTAACGCCTATCGGGTTCGTTTGGAATCCGACACGTTGCCGGCCAGGCAACTGCGCAGCACGTTGATCGACATCGCGCATCGCTATGGTCACGCCACGCGCAGGCTGGTCGAACTGACTATGGAGTACGATGACCGCGGCGGCTTCTGACAACGTACCTGACCGACTCAGCCCGCTGACCAGTCATACCCTACGCAGGTGGGCGCCAGCCGGGATCACCATGAGCGCACGGTAACCGTCACTACGGCGGTTCGCGAGGCAATGAAAGCCGTCGGCTTCGTCTAGGACGCAGGGCAACAACAAGAGGGAAATCTCATGACCGTCGTTGCGCAACTCTCGGATGTCCATGTACGACCCAAAGGCTTGCTGTATCAAAGCCTCGTGGATTCCAATGCAATGCTGGTGTCGGCCGTAGAAGCCGTCAATCGCCTGCGGCCTGCCCCGGATGCCGTCCTGATTACCGGCGACTTGACTGACGACGGCTCGTCTGAGGCCTATGCCATGCTGAGAGAAATTCTTGGCAGGCTGGAACCCCGATACTTGCTGATGCCAGGCAACCACGACGACCGACGACATTTGCGAGAGGCATTTCACGATCAGCCTTGGCCATCGGCATCGGGAGACGGCCCTCTCAACTTCGCCTTTGACATCGGCGCCGTTCGCTTCCTTGCCCTCGACACCACCGTTCCAGGATTCCACCATGGCGAGCTGGATCGTTCGACGCTGGCGTGGCTTGGTCACGAACTTGGTTCGAACAAAGGCCGACGGTGTGTCGTTGCCATGCATCATCCGCCGTTCAGCACCGGCATCCCCTATCTCGACAAGTACGGATTGCGCGATCTGGCTCCCTTCCGCGATCTGATCTCTCGACACGACAATATCGACCGCATCATCGCTGGACATGTTCACCGTACGATGCAGACGCGCATCGGTGCAGTGCCAGTGTCAACGTGTCCGAGCACCACAACGCAGATTGCTTTGCGTGTCCATGAGGACGCCCTGCCGGCCTCTTATTTGGAACCCGCCGCCTTCCTGCTGCACCGTTGGGCGCCGGACACGGGCGAGGGTGTCACTCACCTCAGCTACGTGGGCCAGTTCGAAGGGCCCTTCCCGTTTGCTTGAGCGATCTGGCCGGCGCGACGCCCCCATCGAGCTTGAAGCGGGTCGTGTCGCTGCTGCAGTCGCCCTTGCTAGGCGGTGCGGCGCGCGATTAACGAGATCGCGAACCCAATCCATGTGGACTTGTGCCAGTCGCAGGTAGTGGCCCGATTTTGGCGCCGACGAGCGGCCGACCGCCCTCTTTCACGTTATATGTGAGCAGTCACTCTCGGTTTGCTACCGGCTTTATATTGGCCGCGGGTCCAGATCCGCGGCGCCCGAGCCGCCGGGCCCGCTGACCCCGATTGGGCGGGTCGCTACTTCTGGAAAACGCCATTCGCGCTTGCAGCCCCCCGCACGCGACATCTGCATCCATCACGGCTGACAAGTAATTGACGTGTATACGCCTCGGTGTGACGTAAACTTCTTGCGGTTTACGTATACGGTCGCTATTCTACGGCCAACCATTTAATTGACGGAAAGCGTCTAAGTTTTAGGTTCAGCGCCGTTCAGGCGCTTATGGGCCTTTCCTACGGATTCACGACTGTTATGGCACGCACGAGCTTACTCAAGGCAGAACTCCCGCGCCCAGACTTTTTAGACGACCACGGCCTGTCCATCGACGGGCTTGCGGCCGTTGCGGCGCAGGCTAACGACGTCTTTGGGCAAATTCGGGATGCCATGCTGGAACCTTATCCCCGTAAGATTCCGCCCTCGTTCACGAGCAGCCAGATTGCCACGCTTTGCGGGGTCGACAAGGCGCGCTTCCACTATCTTGCCACCAAAGGTGGGTTGCCGACGGGTACCTCACAGGGCAATGGCCGGGCGAAGGTCTTCAGCCTGGAAGATGCCATTACCTGGGTACGGCACGCTAACGGCAGAATGAAGCGGCCCGACGGCCAGCGCGGGCGGATCGTCACGGTCGGTAACTTCAAGGGCGGCGTCGCCAAGACCACGACCGCGGTCTGCCTCGCGCAAGCTTTGACGCTGCTCGGCAGACGGGTCCTGATCGTCGACTGCGATCCGCAGGGCACGACAACGCAGCTTTGCGGCTGGGCCCCGGATGCCGAGATTGCCGAAGAGCAGACGCTGCTGCCGCTGATCTATGGCGACCAGACGACGCTGGACTATGCCGTCCAGACGACCTATTGGCACAACCTGGATCTGATCCCGGCCTCGTCGGCACTGTTCGATGCGGAATTCGAGATTCCGTCGAAGGTGCTGTCCGAGTCGGGCTTCGAGTTCTGGGACATCCTGCGCAAGGCTCTGGTGCCGCTGTCCGAGCAGTACGACGTGATTGTCATCGACACGCCGCCTGCACTGAGCTACATCACGATCAATGCGCTGATTGCCTCGGACGGCATTCTGATGCCCTGCCCGCCTGACGGTCTGGACTTTGCCAGCTCGACGCAGTTCTGGCACCTGTTCTCGGATATCGCGAAGAAGCTGCCTGGGGTACTGGAATCCAAACGCTATGACTTCATCAACATCGTGCTCACCAAGGTGAAGCAGGATGCAGTGTCGCGGGTCGTGCGCGAGTGGATGGTCAAGGCCTACGGCAATCGTGTACTGAGCATCGAAATTCCCGAGTCATCGGTCCCCAAGGGCGCCTCGGCACAGCTGGCGACCGTCTATGACCTATCCAAGCCCGACGGCAGCGTCGAAGCGTATCAGCGTTTCCGCGATCCGCTGGACAAGCTCGCCCTGCATATCGACGACCAGTTCGTCAGGGCGTGGACAGAAAGGAAGGAAGTATGAGAATCGGCGACAAATTGTTGGCGAAGACCGCCAACATCGCAGTCAAATCCAATACGCCTAAATCCGAAGCCAACGAGCCCAAGACGTCGCCAGGCCGCATGTTGGCAGTGCAGTCTGCCGTCGCGGCGGCCGAACGCCGGGTTGCCGAGCTCGAAGCGAGCATCGGCAAGGCCGTCGAAGTCGCGCTCGACGAGATTACCGAAGTCCCCGGACGTCGGCGAAAGCTTACGCCTGAACAGTATGCCGAGCTACGGGAGAACCTGCGTAATAACAAGCTGGTTCACCCGATCACGCTCGTCGTGCGCGGGGACGGCAAGAAGGAACTCGTAGCCGGTCACAACCGGTTTTACGTCTTCAAGGAACTCGGCCGGGACGCGATCCCAGCGGTATTTGCCGATCTCGCGGATGTCGAGCAGATCGAGGAAGCGGCGTTCTATTCGAACCTGCTGTCCCCGTCGCTGCCCGACTTCGAAAAGTACCTTGGGTTTCGAAAGCACCTCGATCGTACGGGCCAGTCGCAACAGGATATTGCGGCGGCTGCGGGCATTTCCGCAGGGCACCTGAGCAAGCTCTTCTCGTATGCACGTTTGCCCGAACCCGCCATCGCGGCGCTGGACGCGGCAGAGGATCGTGGCCGCTTGGGCGTAAACGCGGCTTACGAGATGGCAACGTTTCTGGGCGAGCACCCGGACCAGGAAGCCGCGGTAACGGAGGTCGTAACGAAGCTTCTGAGCGACGAGAAAGTCACGCAGAAGCAAGCGATCGCCCTTCTCCATGCGCGCGTGCGGCAAAGAACTATCGCCCCGGCGGCGGGTGAAACGCATCGGATCAAGGTGGGAACGCGTGAACTGTGTGCAGTGACGACCCGTAACGGGACGGTCACGCTGAAGTTCAAGAAGGCCGAAGACGCCCAAGCCTGGGAAAAGCGGGTGCGGGAGTTTATCGAGGCCAACGCCCAGACGGACAACTAAAAAGCAGAACTTCTGCCTTTTACAAGTCATTGAGAGAGTGAAACGAATGAAGTAAACCGCGTTTTTGACACATCCCTCACCACAAAGACAAAGGCCTGGGCGGGAACCCAGGCCTCTGCTGAGATTCGGACGGGAATCCGAAACTCGGTTTGGTGGAGTTTGATAGCTCAAAACTCAACCTACACGTATCTACGGCGGGAACCGTGAACACGAGTCGCAACGAGTGTTCAGTGTAGCGAGTCATTTTGCCTAGTCAAGCTCCGGAGGGCCTTCGTCCTTGGAAAATCGGAGTCAGTATGACTATTGCGCAACGCTACGCGCCGGGCGAGGATATTGCTCGCCCTTCTACCCTACCCCTCGCGCTCATCGAAGCCCGAGCCGCCGTATTCGATCCGCTTAATTGCCTGGACCTCGGGACTACCGCCCGCCGGGTCCTTTTTGGCATTCTGCGATTCTTCAATTTGTCTCGCCCCTCCTCGTCCATCTGGCCGCGCCGGGATTTGCTGCGCGCCGAGTCTCTACTCAACAGCGAGTCGTCCCTCTATCGTGGCCTTGCCGATTTGGAGCGCCATGGTTACGTCGTTCGCGAGCAGATCCGCATTGCGCGCTCCGGGCGGTTCCACGTCTCGCCGGTTCGCCTTACAGAGAAGGCACGGATTCTTCTTGGCCTCGTCGGCAGGTCATCAAAAGAAGATAGGCGCCGAAAAGTTATCCACAAGGAACCGTCTCTCACAATGGAAGACGGCCAATATAAGGAACATACCAACAAGCAGAAGTCTTTACAGAATTCATTCGCAAGCGAGCCGCCGGTGGGAATTGATTCAGTTTCCAAGGTACCGCTTTCGTTGGCTTGGCTTCTCAAGCTCGGATTGACTGCGCGAGCCGTGTTTTCGCTCATGAGCATTGCCAAGCGTCATGGCAAGCGACTTGAGGCCATTGCCACGGCATTCCGCGAACGCCTGTCGACGCTTTCTGGCCGGGAGGCATACGCCTACATCCGGTCGCTTGCGGGGAAGGATCTGGACTTCGCTGCGATTGCCTCGGGCAAGGAAGCGACGATCCGTGCTGCCACTGAGGCGCAAAGCGCGAAGAACCTTTTGAATTCGATTCTCGCCAAGTCGCACGGGTTGACGGTCGTGAGACGCGACGGGACCAGCTTGGGACGGATCGATGCGCATGCCCAGGTCGTCATGGGGCAGGGTGGTTCGTTGCCGCTGAACCTGCGCTTCGCGCTGGCGGTGCAAAAGGGGCAGGTGAGCATCCGACGGTCATCGCTCGGCTAGCATGGGTATCGGGTATGGCTATCAATGGGTGTGGGCTTCTGCCGCCGTGTTTTCAATTACTTCGCTGTGAGACGAACCTGGCGTTTGCTCTTGCATTCGATTTTTTGGATCGGTATCTGTGGTCGCGACGGCAAGTGACTGTCCAATTTGGCGGACGGATGACAGCACTGAGAGGCTCTTGTTGGCTTTCTAGTAGAAAGTCAATTAAATCAACGAGTTACCGAGATCTACTTTCCCTGATGGGTGGTGTATATGTTCGAGACACGTCCGACGGGCGGTTGTAACAGCTTGATTTTCAAGGGTTTCTATTGGAAAGATGCCGCGCAGGTAGTGGGGAGCGCCGTTCCGGACCGGGGCCGCTGAGCAGAGCGCGGGGAAGAAGTATTGCGCCGCCCTCGGCTCGTTTCTGGCGATCCGGGCATTTTTGCTGGTATAGCAGACCGCGTTGGAAAGATGGCCGGGGCCGTGAAAGATGAGAGTGGCTCCCAGCCTAAACAGCCTCGGGTCGGCGGCAAAGCAGCTATGGTTGAATCTGCGCCGCGATTTGTGGAGCCCAGTGTAATCCTTGCACCATTCTGCGGTGAGCGCAGAGCTAGCCGGGTAACGGTCATCCCGCTCGGGATTCAGTACCACTTGGCGCCAACAGCGACAATCAACATATTCAAGTCGCACAACCCATACGCTGTCACTGAACGGCGGGGCTACAAATTGACCGGTGCAAAGCAACGCGCCGGAACCGCAGGGCAGGGCGCATGCTTCGTGTCCATACCGCAACACTGGCAAGAGCGGCGCTAACCTGTAGTTGCGCGTTGGGGATAAGACGTCGCCAGCCGCCCGCCGTCGCGCGCGATTTCGGAGAGTTCAACACCGGGGCCCCGAAAAACGGTGCGCAGAGCAGCGACACCATGGTCGATGCCCAGCCTGGCCGCATGCTGCTGTGCCGGTGTTGAGGACAATAGCCGTGCCAAGTTGGTGCCAGGTGATTTGCCGCGAAATCTTTGCCTTCGCCCAGCGCAAGGCGATAGCGACTATGCGGGGAAGCAAACTAGGGGATTTGCCCAACGCCATACAGCGATAATCGACGTAACCCATTGTTTTCATTCCGAAAAATGACATTCCCGAAATGCGCCGCCCCGTTTTGCGAGCTAAATAGCAATGTAAATTATTTTGGACCGATGCCGGCACTGCTGGCGCCGGCCATGACAGGCTTTCTTTGCATACTGCCTTCCGCTACTTCGGCCCACGGGCAACGTCTGACAACAGATGTTCCTGGCGCATAACCGTCACCATCGCGGTCGGCCTAATACTCTCTTTGCATAAGACCCACTCGGGCGGTGTAACTTCATACACTTCACGATACGCATGCTGCTGAGGGATCGAGCCATGGCCGCCACATCGTTTCGTACCGAACACGACCTCATCGGGGACAAAGACGTCCCTTCGGATGCCTACTATGGCGTACACACCCTGCGCGCCGTTGAGAATTTTCCGATCACCGGGACACCCATCTCCATCTACCCCGAGTTAATCAAGGCGCTTGCGGCAATCAAGCAGGCGGCCGCCCTTGCCAACCATGAGTTGGGGCTCCTTGACGAGCCGCGATGCAACGCGATCGTGGACGCTTGCAAGGAAATCATCGGTGGTCATCTGCATGACCAATTCGTCGTGGACGTCATTCAAGGCGGAGCGGGTACCTCGACAAACATGAATGCCAACGAGGTCATCGCCAACCGTGCGCTGGAACTGCTTGGCCACCACAAAGGCGAATACGGGCATCTTCATCCCAACGAGCACGTCAACATCGGGCAAAGCACCAACGATGTTTATCCGAGTTCGCTAAAAGTGGCGACGTGGTTTGGTATCGCTGGACTCATTGAGGCGATGGCCACGCTGCGCAGCGCATTCGAAGCCAAGGCGGCGGAGTTCGCGCACATTATCAAGATGGGACGTACCCAACTGCAGGACGCCGTGCCGATGACGCTGGGCCAGGAGTTCAGTACCTACGCGGTGATGTTAGGTGAGGATGAGCAGCGCCTGCGTGAAGCATCAATGCTGATCTGCGAAATCAATCTGGGTGCCACCGCGATCGGTACGGGCATCACCGCGCACCCTTCCTACGCGCCCTTGGTATTGCAGCGGCTTCGTGACATTACTGGCATCCCGCTGCAGACGGCTCCGAATCTGATCGAGGCAACGCAAGACTGTGGCGCCTTCGTGCAACTCTCGGGGGTGCTAAAGCGTGTAGCGGTAAAGCTTTCGAAGACTTGCAATGACCTGCGCCTCCTGTCGAGCGGCCCACGGGCAGGTCTCAATGAGATTAACCTGCCACCGATGCAGGCAGGTTCCAGCATCATGCCTGGAAAAGTAAATCCCGTTATTCCGGAGGTGGTCAATCAGATCGCCTTTGAAGTTATTGGTAATGACGTCACCGTGACCTTCGCGGCAGAGGCAGGGCAGCTCCAACTCAATGCGTTCGAGCCGATCATTGCCCACAGCCTCTTCAAAAGCGTAAGTCACCTGCGCAATGGTTGTTTGACGCTGGCAGAACGATGCGTCAAGGGCATTACCGCGAATGAGGAAAGGCTTCGCGCGATCGTGGAGAATTCCATCGGTATTGTCACGGCGTTGAACCCATATATTGGATACGCTAACGCGACTGCCGTCGCGCAGGAAGCGCATGCCACCGGTGGTAGCGTCTATGAGATCGTGCTGCAAAAGGGCTTGCTATCGAAAGAGGAGCTGGACCGGATTCTTCGACCTGAAACGCTGACGCAGCCCGTACCTCTGGGGGCCAAGGATCCATCGCGCTGAGCGGTTTCTTTTATGCACGCCTGCCGAAGACACCTATGCTTCAGATATGTCTTCGGGGAACCCGTCTATGTCCGACACACTGAGATCTTGCACTGGTACAACGTGGTGTCGCCGTATGGCGACCGCGCTAGCGATTGCCCTGCTTGCCACGACGATGGGTGGATGCGAGGGCGTTCCCAGGGATACCACCGCGACGCCGCCGCCGCCGCGTGAGTCATTCACCCGCAGCGATGAAGTCTATCCTGCGCCCAATACGGCTCAAGATCAGCGGCCAGCCGCGCGCACACCCTGATCAGGTGTGGCAGTCGCCGTGGGCAGTTGCGTAACGCCGAAGCGTCCCGCATCGCCCTGATGGCCGGCGCAGCCGTGGCCTCGGCAAGTCGGCGGCCCTTCACTTGACCGCCGCGTGGCGGAACATCGAGTGCGCTCCTTTTTTGCCATCGGTTGTAGAAAGCAGCCGGTGCGTCAAGCGTTCCAAACACGTGATAGCCGGCGCCCGTCCCGCATTGGCCAGTATTGTCTATTTCCGATGGCCGAGGTGATGACGGCGGCTCGGTGGTATCCCGACTATCTGCGGGTGGCATGCTCCATGCTGATGAGGGTATGCCGCAGTTCTGCAGCTTTCCATGCTGCCGATCCCTGGAACAATGCAGGAGCCGATCATGTTCAACGGGAAACTCGTTCATCTGGCGTTGCCACTCATCGCGTATATCGCAGCAGCAGGTGCCGGAGTGGGCTTCGCTGCTTACCAGGAGACGCGAAAACGAAAGCAACACCAGGCTGCGGACGCATTTCGGTCAGGTGAAGATCCCGGCGGAGACCACTCCGTTGCCGCGAACAACCTGCCCGCGGACGATCGCAGTGAACCGGCGCCGCAGTCGCGTACCTATCCCTTCAATGCTGTCGGTTGAATAGCGCCGCCCTCGACGAAAGACATACCAGGTAAGTAAGCCGTGACAGCGAAGCGTCGGTAGGCAAAAGCCACGGGGGCGCGAAGGACTCCGAGGGGAGGGGGGCGCGATGGGTTCTACTGCCGCTGATTGCGGCGCATAGCCCCTTTTTGTTCGTGGAGGCTGCCGTCATAATGCATGTCGTCATACAACCAACAGAGAGAAAGACATGCGCACCCCCTCGCGAATTCACCATCGTTTCCGCAGACTGGCGCTTGTCGCGTCGATGATCCTGGCGTATGGGACGGCGGTGAGCGCCACCACGTTGGACCGCGCCCAGCTTGAGCAATCGGCTGGCCGTGCGGCAGCAGCAAGCTATCGCGAATGGGTCGAGCTGCTGGCGATTCCCAACGATGCAACCGTGCCGGCCGATATTCAAAAGAACGTGGACTGGCTTACCAAGGCCTTTTCCCGACGCGGATTCCAGGCGCAGGCGCTCCCAAATGGCGACAAGCCGATGATGTACGCCGAGTACACGGCGCCCGGAGCAAGCGCGACCGCACCGCGCAAGACTGTCCTGTTCTATATGCACCTGGATGGCCAGTCGGTGACACCGTCGCAGTGGGCGCAGAAGAGTCCATGGGAAGCCACGCTCAAGGCGCGCGCTGCCGACGACAAATGGGAAACCCTGCCTCTCGACAAACTGTACGGTGGCCAGGTGGACCCAGAGTGGCGCCTGTTCGCACGGTCCTCATCGGACGACAAGGGACCGATCGTGATGTTCCTGGCGGCCTTCGATGCGCTCAAGGCGGCGGGCGTGGAGCCGGGCGTTAACATCAAGGTGCTGCTCGATTCCGAGGAAGAAAAGGGCTCACCCTCGCTTGGACAGGTCATTTCCCAGAATCTTGCGCTGTTGCGAAATGACGGCATGGTCATCTTCGATGGCCCGATGCACCAGAGCAACCAGCCGACGCTGGTATTCGGGAACCGGGGCATCCAGCTCGTGCAGCTGAAAGTCTTCGGTGCAAGCCAGGGACTGCACAGCGGACACTACGGCAACTACTCGGCCAATCCGGTGCAACGCATGGCGAGCTTGCTGGCGTCGATGAAGGACGAGAATGGACGCGTGACCATCCCCGGCTACTACACACCCGTAAAGTTCGATGAGCGGGCCCGGAAGATCATGGCGGCGGTGCCAGACGACGAGGCGGCGCTCAAGCGCCGGTTGGGCATTGCCAGCGCGGAAAAGGTCGGCGCCAATTACCAGGAGGCGATGCAGTATCCCAGCCTGAACGTACGCGGCATTGTGGCGGGTGACGTCGGCCCCAAGGCGCGGACCATTATTCCCGAAGTGGCCATCGCAGATATCGATCTGCGCACGGTACCGGAGACGCCGCCCGAGTCGCTGGTGGCGCTGCTGCGCAAGCACATCGAGAAGCAGGGCTACCACCTGGTGAACGGCGAGCCGACGGCAGAAGAGCGTGCGCGCTATCCGAAACTGGCATCGCTCACGGCCGGTGAAGTGTCTGCGTCGAGTTCGGCGGCGCGTACCGATCTGGACGCGCCGATCAGCAAATGGCTACAGGGCGTGATGCACGATGCCTACGGCAAGTCGCCCGTGCAGATCCGGATGATGGGCGGAACCGTCCCCACCGGTGCTGCGGTGCAGGCGCTCAAGTCCCCGTTCGTGATCGTGCCGCTGGTCAATGCCGACAATAATCAGCACAGCTTTGACGAGAACATGCGGCTTGGCAACTACCGCGATGGCATCCAGACCATCATGGGCATCTTGCAGACGCCCTTCAAGTAAGTCGTACAGCGGTTCGGCCGATGAGGTCAGGAGGGAAAGCCGAACCGCAGGCTCGGGCACCTTGATGACACTGGGCTCACCGTCTGGTGAGCCCGAACCCATCACGCAATGCTGGTCATGCAGACAGCGGTGCCACTTTTTCCTGGCGCTGCAGTGCTACGCGGCCAGTTTCAGCGCCTGTGAGAAGTCCGCGATCAGATCGTCGATATCCTCGATGCCGGCCGACAGGCGCAGCATGCCATCGGAAATTCCCATTGCCTTGCGTGTCTCGGGGCCAGCTTCGAAGAAGATCGTAGGAGCTACGGGAATGATCAGCGTTCGCGTGTCGCCAAGGCCGGTTGCCTTGATCGGCAGCGCAAGCGCGTTGACGATGTCAATCATGCGGTCTGCGTTCTTCAGTTCGAACGACAGGAGCCACGATGCGCCGGAAAAAAGCGATTGCGCGATGTCATACTGCGGATGGCTCGGCAGGCCAGGGTAGTACACCCTCCCGACAGCCGGATGCCGCTCCAGAAACTGCGCGAGGGCAAGCGCGTTGTCGCTGCTTTGCTTCACGCGCAGCGCGAGCGTTTCGGCCCCAATGGCGATCGCATGCGCCTGCTCGGACGACAATGCCGCGCCCATGTCGCGCAAGCCCTTCTTGCGGATTTGCAGCAGCCCCTGCTCCTTGCCCATGGCACGCCGATAATCCTCGGCAATGTTGGGATATGTGCTCCAGTCGAACAAGCCGGTATCGGTCACTGCGCCCCCAAGTGCGGTGCCATGACCGGCAATCGTCTTCGTCAGCGAGCTAATGACGAGGCTGGCCCCGACTGCCTTCGGCCGGAACAAGGCCGGCGAGGTGATCGTGTTATCGACGATATACGCGATACCGCGCTCGCGGCACACGTTGCCGATGCCTCGCAGATCCGGAATTTGTGTGCCCGGGTTCGCGATGGTTTCGACGAACACCATCCGGGTATTCGGACGGATGGCCTGCTTGACCTCTTCGACATTGCACGCATCGACCGTCGTCACCTCTATGCCGAGCGTACGCAGCGTTCCGAACAGGCTGTTGGTGTTGCCGAACACATAACGGCTGGCAACGAGATGATCGCCTGCACGCAACAGCGTGAGAAACGTTGCCGTGATCGCGGCCATGCCGGTGCTGAAGCAGATCGTGCCGATGCCGTCTTCCAGGCTCGTGATCTTGCGCTCAAGCGCCGCGGTCGTAGGCGTGCCCTGGCGCGCGTAGTTGAAGCCACCCTTCTTCGTGCCCTGGAATACGCCGATCAGGTCCTCGACGCGATCGAAACCATACTGCACAGAGGTATGGATGGGCTGGTGAACGCCACCATGCTCGGTACCTGTGATTCTGTCGCCGTGAACAATGGCGGTGGTGAAGCCCTGCTTGTCCATTCCTTGTGCCTCTTGAGCCAATCAGTTGTGCCTCATTATCGCTGCTAACCCTTGCGCTGCGAAAGCCTTTGCATGGGGCGTAAGCGTCAGAACCAGTCGCTCCCGCGAAGTCGTGCATAGGCGTGCTGTGCGCCCGTGTCGTCCAGAGCAGGGCAGGAGTTGTGCCGGTGCAGAAAGCCGCGCGAGTGTCGCCGCGGCCCGGCAAGCGAACTGGGTCGAAGCAGAGCGATTCCCCGCTCGCGAACGCTGAAGTCTCGACAGTGGGAAGCGCCGCGGGAGAGCGGGGCAGGGCAATCAGCCGTCACCCGAAGGGTCGGCGAGTTGCTGGAATGCGGCATGTCATCGTAACGATAAAGTGCTTATTAAGGCTCTTAACGCCTATTTGGTGATTATCTTTCCAATAGAAACCCCGCAAAAACAAGGACTTGTTGCCAAGCGATTCCGTCCTAATGGTGCGTGTTTTTTTATATTCGTCGAACTCAAGCGACGCACGTGAACGACGTTCTCTTCGGGCTATACATATAAAGCAATTAACCGCCATACGCCCGGACTCCACACACCTGCCTGCAAAGCAATGGCCGAATATGGGCGCCACCGCTTCTGAGTGCCGATCCGCCTATCGGATGGCATCCGAGTTCGCACGTTGGTGCGTTTAGGACAGTAGGGCCTCAATATTATTTAGCGAGGCCCAATCGGTGCTTCAGCGAAGCAGGCCAGCAGATTGCTTCATCGTCGGAAGATATCTGCTGCTTTTCCTCCCAACCGGGCAGGGTGCCGCGTTGTCACGGATAGACGCTGGCATGCCTTTCTCATGCCACAAGCAGTCGATTTTGGGTATCCGGCAATAGCGCGCGCGTGCCCAATGGGCGTCGAATAGATGACGCAAACTGTGATGCTGTGCCATACCGTTCTTCGAACAAAACCACGGGGGGACGCCGGTGTCGTCACGGCCGACGCATGGCGCGAGCTTTTGGGGCTCGCGACAGGCTTTGGCTTAGCCTACGGTTGCCGTGTTCTCCAATCCAATGAGGGCAGGCCTCCGGCTGCAGACCTCAAGTTTTCAAGTCATTCGTCTTTTGATTTTGGCGCTCATTTCTTTGGAGGAAAACCGATGTCGCCCGCCAATCTTCATTCACAACCGACAAAATCTGTCAGTCGCATACAGTCCGCGCCATTACCGGCCTGGATCTCGGATCGGATGGCTACCCATTTCGTCGACAGAATGGAAAAACTCTGGGGAGGCGATCACCTGCTGCACGGACGCGTCCCGGGGCCAGATGCCTTGCACCTGAGCAGCAACGACTATCTTTGCCTGCTGAGCGAAACTGCGCTGGTCCAGGCGCAAGCGCGGGCGCTACTCGACGAGGCGCCTGAATTGTTGATGTCTTCGGTGTTTCGGCACGGCGACACGCCACAACAGCAGGTCGAACGGAAGCTCGCCACGCTCATGCACGCCGAGGATGGCCTGATCGCCCAATCAGGATGGGCGGCTAACGTCGGGCTGGTGCAGTGTATTGCGGGGCCGGGGGTGCCCGTCTACATCGACATGAACGGCCATGCCTCGCTGTGGGAAGGCATCAGCGCGGCGGGGGCCCAGGCCGTGCCAGTGCGTCACAACGACTTTGCCCACGCCGCACGCCAGATCGAGCGCATGGGTCCGGGCGTCATTCTGGTGGATGCGGTCTATAGCACCACGGGCAGCGTGGCGCCGTTGGAAGCGTACGTGCAGATGGCGGAAGCGACAGGCAGCGTCCTGGTGGTGGATGAATCACATTCGCTAGGTACGCATGGCCCGGCGGGCGGCGGGCTGGTCCCGGCGCTGGGGCTTTCCGAACGGGTCCATTTCCGGACGGCGTCGCTGGCCAAGGCGTTTGCCGGGCGCGCAGGGTTCGTCGCCTGTTCGACCCGATTCAAGGATTTCTTCGCGGTGGAGGCACGTCCGGCGATTTTCAGTTCCGGCCTGTTGCGCCATGAAATTGCCTGGTTCGATGCCGCGGCGGATTTCATTGCGCGCGCGGACGATCGCAGGGCGCGCCTGCATGCCATCACCCGGTCTACACGCGCAGCCATTACCGAGCTTGGCTACAACATCAGCGACGGAAGCGAGCAAATCATCGGGCTGGAGGCCGGCACGGAACCCCAGGTCATGGTTCTGCGCAACGCACTGCAGCGGCACGGCATCTTCGGCGCCGTCTTTTGCTCCCCTGCTACCCCCAAGAATAGGGCATTGATGCGCCTTACGCTGCATGCGAAACTCACTCCTTCCGACATGGGCCGGCTGATCGACGTTCTCGCGAAGATTCGGGACGAGGTCAGGCTGGCGGAGTGGTCATCGACGCGCCGCGCGCATCGCGGCCGCACCTGTTCACCAGGCAGCACAGCGCCATAATCTTGCAGGGGTCAGACGCTCGAGATGGAAGCCACGCAAGCGCAATCAGGGGACGAATCGTTGTGGATTCGGCTCGTCAAGGATGCCCGGCGTGCCGTATTTGAGACGGCCTCCCGGACCACCCTGCTCGACGAGGAAAGCGTCGTGCGCCTGCGTCGCATCCAGATGGTGGGCGCGCTCGGGGTCATTGGCCATCCGCTTTACTTCGTCATCTGGTCCTATGTCTTTCCCCAGGCTTACGAAAACCTGTGGCTGCGACTGATTTGCACGGCGCTATTCGTGCCGCTGTTGTTCGCTTCTGCACTGTCGCACAAGCGATGGCTGCCGACCTATGCGCTATTTGCCATCACCGTCGGAATGCCCTTCGCTTTTATCTTCTTCTACCTGGAGAACCACGGCTCGCTGGTATGGGCGGAGTCGGTCATCATCGCCGTGGTGGTCCTATACCACTTCAGTTCGGCGTTTGCGACGATGGCCCTGCTCTCGGGAGCAGCCGGCGCATTTGCATTGTTCGTGGTGGCCGGCCACTCCATTGCAGGCATTCCGCGGCAACCGCTGCTGTTGCAGCTGCCGATCATTGCGTTCGTCATCGCCGTGCTCGTCGTGATCAAATTGGATCGCCAGTTGCTGGTCGAAGAAAAGCGACGGGGGATGGCCGTCGCCCTGGCAACGGTCGCGCATGAATTGCGCACGCCACTGACGAGTCTGACGATGACCGCTGCGGGGCTCAAGAGCAGGTTGCCCGCGGCGCTTGACCCGCAGGCGGCGCATCGAGAGGGGCTTCTGCAGGCGATTGCCCGTTTACAGGCCGACCTCGCGCATGTCAGCAGCAGCATCGATTTGCTGGTGGCAAACTCCAAGGACCCGAAGGCGGCCAGGCAAGAAGTGTTCGACCTGGTGCATGCCGTGCGCCAGAGTATTGATCGGTTTCCGTTCGAGCCTACGCATCAGGATATCGTCACGATCGATGCGTCGGCACCCCTGCACGTGCTGGGCAACGCGCAACTGTTCGAATTGGTCATTACCAATCTGACCAAGAATGCGCTCGAGGCGATCAAGCGGGCAGGGAAGGGCAAGATTCTGATCCGCTGTGAGACGAGAGGCAGCGACGTCTATGTCCTGTTCCGGGATACAGGGCCGGGAGTTCCGGCCCACGTCCTTGCCCGGATGTTCCAGCCGTTTTTCTCCTATCCCGCACATCGGGGCACGGGTATCGGACTGGCGTTTTGCAGGGATGTCTTGCGCAGTTGGGGTGCTTCGATCTCCTGCCAGTCGGTGGAGCACGAGTTCACCGAATTCGCGCTTCAGTTCCCAAGGCACAAGGCTTGATCCCTCACCAACGGCAACCACGCGCGGACTGGCTTGCGTTCGGCGATCTGGTCGCGATAACAATCAGGATTTCTCCGTCATTCTTGTTGAGGTTATGGCGAAAACCACTTAGGTCGGCATTCTTGGAATGCGGTTTTCGTATTCATCGACACCATTGTGATAAGAAGGCTTATCTCCATGGCGCACGCCGATGCACCTGGAGCAATAGAGCGGCGTCGCGTAATGCCGGGCCCGTGATGCGATGGTTGTGGCGGTTCGGTCAGCGTTGGGATCCTGCCGATGCCATCTCCAGCGCTGGTGAACAAAGTCCTATCGTCCTATTCTCCTGGAGAACTACATGGCAACCCTGAACATTGAAGAAACTTCCGAAGACGTGTCAATGCTCGATATGGACCTGCTGCGCCAGTCGATTGCCGCGTCATATGAGGCCAGGCAGCGCGGCCGGCATCCTTTCGCTGCGCTGGTTGCCGACGAAAACGGCAACATCATCGCGGCCGCAGGCAACAACTCGATGCCACCGGAAGGTGATCCGACCCAGCACGCCGAACTGGCCGCCGCTGCCGCAGCAGCACGCGTGCTGACGCCGGAACAGCTCGCCCGCTGCACGCTGTACACGAGCGCGGAGCCGTGCTGCATGTGTGCGGGTGCGATCTACTGGACCGGAATCGGTCGCGTTGTCTATGCACTGTCGGAGCATTCCCTGCTCGGTCTCACGGGAGACCACCCCGAGAACCCCACGTTCTCGCTGCCCTGCCGGGAAGTGTTCGAACGCGGCCAGCGCAAGGTGAAGGTGGCGGGTCCGATGCTGGAGGAAGAAGCCGCCCGCCCGCACGCCGGCTTCTGGAAGTAGTCGTTCATCTCCAACCGGCCGCCATGGCGCGGGCCGCGGCGGATAGGGCCATGGCGCATGGCCAGTCAGCCGACCGCCAGTTCGTGCGCTCTGCTTCCGCGCCGCACCAGGCCGAGCGACAGCATCGTCGCGCCAGCTACGACGGCAGGGATGCCGACCAGCACGAACAGTGCCGGCATCGTCAGTCCCATGGACAGCATCGTCGCACCGCCTACCGATCCCACTACCGAGCCGAAGCGTCCTACGCCGTTGGCCCAGCTGACGCCGGTGGCGCGGCAATCTGTGGGGTAGTAGCTGGCTGACAACGCATTGGCGCCCACCTGCGATCCGGAGATGCAGAAGCCGGCCAGGAACACCGCGCTGCCTGCCGCCACGGGGGTGCCGGCCAGGCTGCCGATGGCGGCCACGAACACGCCGGCCAGCGCGTAGCTGATGGCCAGCACATAGTGCGGATTGACACGGTCCATCAGCCAGCCCAGCACGATGGCGCCCACGGTGCCGCCCACCTGGAACATCGTGGTGACCAGCGCGGCGGTGGTCAGCGACATGCCCGTGCCACGCAGCAGCGTCGGCAGCCAGCTCGACAGCAGGTAGATCACCAGCAGGCTCATGAAGAACGTCAGCCACAGCAGCAGCGTTCCGCGCAGCAGTTCCGGCTTGAACAGGTGCCTCACCGGCGAGACGTGCGTGCCAGCCTTTTCGGTCACCACAAAGGTCGTGTACTGCAGGTCCGCGTCGGGTGCGATGCGGCGCAGCGTGGCGCGCACGCGGTTATTGTCCCGGCCCTTGACCACCAGGTAGCGCACCGATTCCGGCAGCATGCGGATCAGCATCACGCTCAGCGCCAGTGGCAGCACGCCGCCGATCAGCAACACCGATCGCCAGCCAAAGGCCTCGATCAGTGCGGCCGACGCCAGCCCGCCCAGTGCCGAGCCGACCGTGAAACCGCAGAACATCGTCGTTACCAGGAACGAGCGGCGCTTGTCGGGGCAAAACTCCGACGTCAGCGTGATGGCGTTGGGCATGGCACCGCCCAGGCCCAGCCCGGTCACGAAGCGCAGCGCAATCAGTTCCCACAATCCCGGCGACCAGGCCGATGCCAGGCTGGCCGCGCCGAAGCACAGCACCGATACCACCAGCACCGTCTTGCGA
This sequence comes from Cupriavidus sp. 86D6, assembly GCF_057815095.1. NCBI lineage: Bacteria > Pseudomonadati > Pseudomonadota > Betaproteobacteria > Burkholderiales > Burkholderiaceae > Cupriavidus > Cupriavidus sp. 86D6. The sequence continues at coordinate 58,314 of NZ_JBYPSB010000018.1, forward strand.
CCGAAGCGGTCTGCTAGCGGGCCGAACAGGAATGCGCCGGCCATCAGGCCGCCCAGGCCCGCGCCAAACAGTGGCGCCAGATGCGCCGGGGTCAGTTGCCACTCCGCGCGGATGGCCGGGGCGATAAAGCCGATGGCAGCGGTGTCGAAGCCGTCAATGGCAACGATCAGAAAACACAGCACGACGATCGTCACCTGGAATGCGGACAGCGGCTGGCGATCGATGAACGTGGTCACGTTCAGCGTGGATTTGGCGGACATGTTGTCTCCTCCGGAAAGCCGGGGGTGGGGGGGGATGTACAAGGCGGCTCTTGTGGCCGCTACTCGTGCAGATAGGAAGCGGATCGGCTTACAGCCAGGGCGTGGGGCTTAGAGCCCGCTCTGCGCGCCAGCCATGGAGCCATTGCAGCGCGTCATAGAACTGCGTTTGCGAGCGTCCGACCCAGAGCGTGTTGCGCACGAAGCGGTCCACGCCCCTGGCGTGATAGACGCGGCCCATGTCGCGCGCGCCGTACAGCACGCGAGCCGTGCGCGGGATGCGGGCCTGCTCGTACAGCTTGAACGCGGCCTCGAAATCGCCATCGGCGGCATCCACCGCGGCGCCCAGTGCCACAGCGTCTTCCAGCGCCTGGCAGGCGCCCTGGGCGATGTACTGCGTCATCGGGTGCGCGGCGTCGCCCAGCAGCGTGGCGCGTCCGAAGCTCCATCGGTCCACCGGGTCGCGGTCGGCGGTGGCCCAGCGCTTCCAGGAATCGGGCCGGTCCAGCATCTGGTGCGGCAAGGCGTGGATGCCTTCGAAGTACGACAGCACTTCTTCCTTGCTGCCGTCGCGCACGCCCCAGGTTTCGGTCTCGCGGCTGTGGAAGGTCACCACGAGGTTGTATTGCTGGCCGCCACGCAGCGGATAGTGAACCAGATGGCAGTGCGGGCCGGCCCAGACCACGGGCGCGTTGACCTGCAGGTCCTTCGGCATGTTGTCCACGTCCACCACGGCACGGTAGACCACATGGCCCGTGACGCGCGGCGCGTCGCCAATCAGCGCCTGGCGGACGGCCGATTTCACGCCGTCGCATCCCACCACGGCATCGCCACGGTGGCGTTCGCCATGCTGGTCGATCACGGTCACGCCGCGTTCGTCCTGTTCCAGCCGTTCCACGCGGGCCGCGGTGCGGAACTCGATCAGGGGATGCTGCTGCACGGCTTCGAGGATCGACAGGTGGATGTCGGCGCGATGGATCACCGCATACGGGTTGCCGAAACGTTCGCGGTAAGCCTGGCCCACGTCGACACGTGCGATGCTGCTGCAGTCGATGGCATCGCGCAGTTCGATGTAGTCGGTGAACACCGCCCGGTTGCGCGCCGCTTCGCCCACGCCCAGCGCGTCCAGCGCAGCAAACGCGTTGGCTGCCAGCTGGATGCCCGCGCCGATCTCGCCGATTTTCTCGGCCTGCTCCAGCAATTCGATACGAACGCCCTGGCGTGCCAGCGCGAGCGCAGCGGCCAGGCCGCCAATGCCGCCACCGATGATCAGCACCTTGCGGTCGGCGCGTGCGGTTGTCTTCGTGAGGATTGTCATGATGTTGTCTCCTGGCCTGCTGGCGTGCTGCGTCAGGCGGTGTAGTCTGGCTGGCGCGCCGGGGCGGCGGCCTGGAAGGCGGGATGTGCCGACGCGTGGTCGTAGACCGCCATGGCACGTGCATACGCGGACAGGTCGCAGCCCATGCGCAGCGCATTGGCCATCTGTGGCACCAGCGTCACGTCCGCCAGCGTCGGGTCATCGCCAAAGCAGTAGCGGCCGTGGCCGTAGCGCGCCAGCAGCCGTTCCACGCCGGCCATGCCGTCGTCGATCCAGTGCCGGTACCAGGCATCCTTCTGTGCCGGCGTGACCTCGAGCACGCCTTCCAGATAGCGCAGCACACGCATGTTGTTGACCGGATGGATGTCGCATCCGATCAGGTTGGCCAGCTCCAGCACGCGTGCACGCTGCACGGGGTCTTGCGGGATCAGGCGCGGTGCCGGGTGGCGGGCGTCCAGGTAATCCATGATGGCTAGCGACTGGCTCAGCTGGAAGTCGCCGTCCACCAGCGCGGGGACGCTGGCCGACGGGTTGATGCCATCCACGTACTCGGCTTCTCGATGCTGGCCGGTGCGGATGTTCACAGGCAGGTAGTCGTACGGCAGGCCCTTGAGGGCCAGCGCGATCCGCACCCGGTAAGACGTGGAACTGTTGAAGAAACTATAGAGCTGCATGGTGGGTGTCCCAAGCGTCAGATCACACGCGCCTTCAGTTCACCGAGGCCTTCCACGGCGGTGACCATCAGGTCGCCGGCCTCGACCGCGCCGACGCCTTCGGGTGTGCCCGTGTAGATCACATCGCCCGGTTCCAGGCGGAAGAATTGCGACAGGTAGGCCACCGTCTCGGCCACCGACCAGATCAAGTGCGTGACGTTGCTGCGCTGCTTGGTTGTGCCGTTGACGGTCAGTGTGATCTCGGCCTGCTGCGGATGGCCGATCTCGCTGGCGCGGTGGATCGGGCCGATTGGCGCGGAGGCATCGAAGGCCTTGCCGATCTCCCACGGGCGGCCCATTTCGCGCATCTTCATCTGCAGGTCGCGGCGTGTCATGTCCAGACCCACGGCGTAGCCGTACACGTGTTCCAGCGCGCTTTCCACGGGGATGTCCGAGCCGCCCTTGCCGATCACGGCCACCAGCTCGGCCTCGTAGTGGTAGTTCTGCGTCTGCGACGGGTAGGGCAGGTCCAGCGTCTGACCTTCCTGCACGGGGATCACGGCGTCGGCGGGCTTGCAGAAGAAAAAGGGCGGCTCGCGGTCGGGATCGAAACCCATCTCACGGGCGTGGGCGGCGTAGTTGCGGCCTACGCAGTAGACGCGGCGCACGGCAAACACATCGTCGGTGCCGGCAACGGGAACGGCGACGGCGGCGGGGGGCGTGAAAACGAAGTTCATGGTCTGGTGTCCAGTGAAAGCAGGGTGAGCGGGGCCGCAGCCCGCGTCGGGGCGCGGGCCGGTGGCATACGGAGGAAGAAAGCGGTTCAGGTGCGCGATTCGCGCAGCAGGTTCAGGGCGGACAACACCGGGCGGTCGGAGTAGCTGAACAGCACCGCGTCATTGATGGCGGCCAGTTGCACCGGCGCCCAGGACGGGGCCACGAACACGTCGCGCGGCTCGAACTGGAACTGTGCGTCGCCGATGCGCACGGTGCCGCTGCCTTCCACCACGCTGTAGACCGTGGCGTCGGTACTGCGGTAGGTCTTGCCCTGGAAGCCCGCCGGCAGGTACTGCATGAACGTGGCGATGGTGGGCATCGGCCAGCCGCCGGTGGCGGGGTTCACGTAGCGCAGCTTCACGCCGTCCCAGGCATCGAGTTCGCCATGGCGGTAGAGCTGGTCCAGCGCTTCGCGCGAACGGGCGTAGGGGTAGCTGAAGATCGGTGAAGTCGGGTCTGTCACGCGGTGGCGCACCGGCACCATGTTGTGGCCGAAGCGCGCAAAGCTGTCGCCTTCGGGGCGCAGTACCGGCTGCTGGGTTTCCGGGTAGTTCTCGGCAAAGCCGGCGTCGAACTGCTGCACCAGCGGGATATCGAGGCCATCGAGCCAGACCACGGGCTCGCCGCCTTCGTCGGCCGACGGATTGCCGTGGTCATGCCATGTCCACGACGGCGTGATGATGAAATCGCCCGGATGCATCGTGGTGCGTTCGCCGTTGACGGCCGTCCACGCGCCCTTGCCTTCGACGATAAAGCGCAGCGCCGACTGGGTATGCCGATGGCTGGGCGCCACTTCGCCGGGCAGGATCAGTTGCAGCCCTGCGTACAGCGTGGAGGTGATGCTCGACTTGCCCGGCAGGCCCGGATTTTCCAGCACCAGCACGCGGCGCACCGCTTCCTCGGCGCTGATCACACTGCCGGCCAGCATGACCAGCGGGCGCACCTGCTCGTATTTCCAGAGGGCGGGAACGATCTGCGGGCGGGGCTCGCGCGGCACCAGCGCATGCAGCGACTCCCAGAGCGGGGTCATGTGGCTGCGGCCGATGCGCTCGTAATAGGCGGCGCGGGCGGGGTCCAGGGTGTGCTCGGACATGCGTGTCTCCGTTGGCTTGTTGTCGGATGCCGGCTGCTGTGGCATTGCCTTGTTGCTTGGAGTTATACGCCGCGCCCTATAAGATCTGAAATGAAGTTTTGCTTGGATCTATACCAACAAAGATATAGGTGGACGGAATGGACTGGACCCAGCGCCTTCGGCTGCGCAATCTGCAGATGCTGTTGAGCCTGGCAGAGACCGGCAACATGAGCCAATCGGCCGCCATGCTCAATACGACGCAGCCAGGGCTTTCCAAGTGGCTCAAGGATCTCGAGGACGACATCGGACTGCCGTTGTTCGAACGGCAGGCGCGCGGCCTGCGGCCGACGCCCTACGGCGAATCACTGATCGAGCATGCGCGCCGGATCGAGGCGCAACTGGATGTGGCACGTGACGACCTCCAGGCCATGCGCGATGGCGGCAGCGGTCTGGTGGTGGTGGGTACCTCTGGAGCGTCGGCCGCCGATACCGTGCCGCTGGCCGTGCTGGGCCTGCTGCAACGGCTGCCGCGCGCCCAGGTGCGGTTGGTGGAGACCACGATGGACCGGCTGATGAGCCAGCTGGCGCGCAGCGAACTCGATATCGTGGTGGGCCGGTCGGCTCCCGAATTGCAGGATGCGCAGGTGCGCACCGAATCGCTGTACATGGAGCCCATCCACTTCGTGGCGCGGCCGCGCCATCCGCTGGTGCTGGGCGATGAGGTGGCGTGGAGCGACCTGCAGGCGCATCGCTGGGTAGTATGGCCGCGCGGCACGCCGATCCGCAATGCGCTGGAAGCCGCGCTGGCGAGTGCCGGCTTTCCGCTGCCGCCGGATGCGGTGGAAAGCAACTCTACCGTGCTCAATCTCACGCTGCTCAACAACAGCGACATGATCGGGCTGGCGTCCCATCGCACGGCGCGCCGGCTGGAAGAGTTGGGCGCCCTGCGGATCGTGCCGTTGCGGCTTGCCGGCTTCGGGTCGGTGTCGATGTACTGGCGCGACGACGGTCTCAAACGATCCGCCGTGGCCGCCATGCTGGAAAGCCTGCGGAATGCAGCGAACCGGTCGGTGGTTTAGAACAAGTGCCGCAGAGAGCATAAAAGGCAAATATGGCGCCGGGTTGACTGTTCACCCCCTCTGGGGGATGTGGGTGAGCGCCGCTCGCTGGTAGAGTCGCGCGCAAGACGCTCCGACGAGGGCGCCACTGGCCGCGCGCCCGGAAAGGGAAGAGCGGCCCTTTCTATATCGATACGGGTTGGGTCCATGTTTCCACACGCTCTTGCCGGCGCGCGCGCTGCCGGCCTCGCCTTGCTCACCGCGGCGCTGCTCGCCGCCTGCGGTTCCGACGACAGTCCCCCGACACCGGCCGCCACGCCGGCGGCCTCGCGCCTCGTGGTCGACACGGGCAGCGCCGCGCCGGTCGCCGGCGGCACGCTAACTCTGAAGGCGAGCTTACTGGCGGCCGACGGCAGCGAGCTGAAAGGCGCCAGCTTTGCGTGGACGTCCTCCGACCTAACCGTGGCTACCGTGGTGTCTGCCTCGGACAAGGCGCCGGCTGCGGTGTCGGCGTCGGTGATGGCGGCCGCTCCGACGCCGGTCGGCACCTATGCAACGGTCCAGACCCTGGCCGCCGGCGCAGCCGACATCACGGCCACGGCGACGCTCGCCGACGGCAGCCGCATCACCAGCGTCACGCACCTGGTGGTCCAGGCGGCGCCTGCCAAGTCGTATACCCTCGTGCTGAGTCCAGCCACCGTTGCCGTGAGCGCGGGCGGCGCGGCACAGACTGTGACGGTGGCCGTGCGCCGGTCGGACGGCGTGGACGGGGTAGCGGATCTCACCCACTGGTCGTGGACCAGCGATGACGCGAGCTTCGTGGCGACGCCAGCCGCCGACGGCCGCAGTGCCCAGGTCGCTAGTCCCAACTCGGCCACCGCGGCCGGCGCTGCAACACTGACCGCCTGCGCCGACGCCCCGGCCGGCGGGCGACTCTGCGCAAACGCTGCGCTGACGCGCAATGCCGCGCTGCCACCGACCTATACGGTAGGCGGCACGGTGTCGGGCCTTGCCACCGGTAAGAGCCTGCAGCTCGCGGACACCAATGGCGACACCCAGGTGATCAGCGCCAATGGCGGATTCACCCTACCCACGCCGCGGCAGTCTGGCTCCACCTATGCACTCACTGTGGCCGCGCAGCCGGCGGGGCAGACCTGCACGGTGGCGAATGGCGCCGGAGCGGTGGCCGCGGCCAACGTAGCGAACATCGCAATCACCTGCGTGCAAGCGCAATTCTTGGTGGTGGCCAATCGTGATGATCGGACGATCTCTTCCTACCGCATTGACCCATCGAGCGGGGCGCCCATAGCTGTCCCTGGCTCTCCGTTCGCTTTCAACGGTAAGGTGACTGCCCTGGACTTTGAGAAATCAGGTCTGTTTGGCTACGCCGTCACGGAAGATACCCTTACAGTCATCGCCTTCACGCTAGATCCAACGACCGGAGCACTCGCCCTCATTCCGGGCGGCGCTACACCGCTGATCGCCCCTGGGACACCGCAATCCATTGTGGTGCACCCGTCGGGGCAATGGCTGCATATTGGTCGCGCGGGCAGCGTTGTCGGCATCGACAATCACCAGATCGACGGCATAACCCATAAGTCCATACCAATCTTTGCCTCGGGTCTGGCAGGCGGCGTCACTACCATCGAATTGGCCATCTCCGCGGACGGTGCGCACTTGTATGTCAGCGATACCTTGCAAAACGGCATTGGGAAAATTGATTTCGTTGCTGGACTCGGCTTTGATTGGTACTCGCGTGTCAATATCCCGGCCGCTGGCCCCAATCCAAGTGCAACCGTGTTGTCGCCAGATGGGTCCCGCGTCTACGTGCCGGACAGCTTGGCGAATTCGGTGGGTGTGGCCGCCGTCGACCCATCGACGGGTCAACTCTCGGCAATGACGGTTTTTTATGCCGGGGTTGTCGGCGCCGCAGACATCGCGCTGACGCCCTCCGGCCAGGTTGCCTATGTACTGGGAACCGCAGGATCTATCGCGCGACATCTACTCGATCCGGCGACCGGAACCTCCACGGCCGCAGCGGATGTCGTGCCGGTGGGAATTAACGGGCGGCGTTTGCGAATTGAGTCGAGCGGCCGCTTCTTGTATACCCCCTCACTCAACCGTTCCCTCTACGCGTTCTCGATCAATAGTTCGACTGGAGCCTTGACGGCGCTAGTCGGTAGCCCCTTCGCGACGGGCAACGGCAACGTGGCAATCGCCATTGTCGAACCGAAGCCTTGAGAATGGGCGCCGCGCGAGGCGTCCCTTAGGAGCGACGGTGCACCAAACGCGATAGCAAAGAGGAAATCATTCGTTCCCGGCCCGGCGGGGGGGGGCGCTGCCACCTGGCCTGACACGTGCTGCGGGGGCACCCCGCTTGCCGCAGCATGCGCATCAGCGCATTGCCACGACCGCGGCCCGGATCTCCTGCCTGAGCCACACGGCCGCTGCATCGGCCTGCGTCCGCCGGTTGTGAATCAACTCGATGTCGAAGGCAGTATCGGCAAGCGCTTCGGGTACCTCGCAGATCTGCACGTCGGGGGAGGCGAGCCGGTGTGCCACCCGCCTTGCAACGGTCGCCACCAGGTCGCTGTGCGCGACGGCCAGCGGCAATGCCACGATGTGCGAAAACGTCGCCGCGACACGCCGTTGCAGACCCAGCTTGTCGAGCCGGGCATCGATGACCCCACGACGCGATCCGGTATCGCCGGGAGCAAACAGCGCATGGGGCAGCTGCAGATAGGTCGCCAGGTCGATACTCCTCCGCTGGCCGTGCGCGGCCAACTGCGGATGCGAGCGGCTGGCAATGCAGACGAAGTCCTCTTCGTACAGCCTGGTTCGCACCATGCGTTTCGGTGCGGTGAGATGGCCGCCAATGGCAACGTCGACCACGCCCTGATCGAGCTGCTCGTAAATGGCCGCCCGGTCGAGCGCCATGATTCGCAGGTCGATGTCCGGTGCTTGCCGCCTGAGCCGTCCAATCAAATGGGGCAGCAGGACGATGTCGGCGTAGTCCGTGGCCGCGATGGTAAAGCTGCGTCCGGCGGGCATGGCCGGATCAAACGCCACCGACTGGCCCACGGCCTGGCGCACGTGATCGAGGGCGGAGGAAATTCCGGGCATCAGCGTGTGCGCCAGTTCAGTCGGCTGCATCCCCGCGTGGGTTCGTACAAACAGGTCATCGCCAAACAGCGCCCGCAGCCGCGTCAGCGCATTGCTCACCGACGGCTGGGCGCGGTTCAGGCGCTTGCCCGCCAGGGTGACACTGCGCGTCTGATACAGCGCCTCGAATGCCACGAGCAGGTTCAGGTCGATCCGGGACAGATTCATGCTGTGAATTTAACGGATATTGGATATCCATTTCAAGAATCGTCATTGCGTGGGTACGATGGGTGGTCTCCTTCTTCCTTTGATCATCCTTCGGACAGCGCCAAATGCAGACCGTACTTGTCACCGGCATCGAGCCATTCGACGGCGAAACCCTGAACCCCTCCTGGGAAGCGGCCCGCGCCGTCGATGAACGCGTAATTGGCGGCGCGCGCGTGGTGGCGCGCCGGCTTCCGTGTGTGATTGCCGAGGTCAGGCAGGCGCTGCTGGGCGCCATTGCCGAGGTCGATCCCGTTCTCGTGCTGTGCCTGGGGCAGGCAGGCGGCCGCAGCGACATATCGGTCGAACGGGTGGCGATCAACGTGGTGGATGCGCGTATCCCGGATAACGCCGGCCGGCAGCCCATCGACGAACCGGTGATCGCCGGTGGCCCTGCCGCCTACTTTTCCGCGCTGCCGATCAAGGCACTGGTCCGGCGTCTGCGCGAATCGGGCATCCCGGCATCGGTTTCGCAGACCGCAGGCACCTACAACTGCAACGCCATTTTCTACTCGCTGCTGCATTGCATAGCGACCGAGCGTCCAGCCCTGCGGGGCGGCTTCATTCATGTACCTTACTTGCCGCAGATGGCCGCCGCCCACCCGGGCGCGCCGAGCATGGACGCCCGCACGTTGATCGCGGCCATCGAGATCATGGTCGCCACGGCGCTCGAGGTATCCACCGATCTCAAGGAAGGCGGCGGCGCCACGCACTAGCCGCATACGGGCATGCAGAAGAGGTCCTTACCGGCAGCAAGGATCGCTGCGCGATGTCTTCACTTTTCCTGCCATGGCATTTCTTTCCACAGTTGGCGGAAGCCAGCTTCGCCACGTTCGAGTTCGGCGGCGTAGGCGGCTGGGGCCAGGTAGCGCAGCGGCGCAAACATGGCATCCGCCTGCTGCTTGAACTGCGGGTCCGCGGCAACCTTGGCCATCGCATCGACAAGCTTCTTCCTGACCGGCTCGGGCAGGCCCTTCGGGGCGGCCAGGCCGCGCAAGGATGCGAGCTCGATGTTGTAGCCCTGCTCACGGAACGTCGGGACGTTCGGCGCGAGTACCGCGCGCGACAGTCCCATCTGCCCCAGGAACTTAAGCGACGTGCCGCCCTTCTGGTAAGCCAGCGCTTCGCCAACATTGATGGCGCCAATCGTAATCTGCTGACCCGCCAGCGCACCACGGACTTCGCCGGCCCCCTTGTAGCCCACGTGCGTCAACTTGACGCCGGCCGCCTTCTCGAACAGCAGCATCGCGAGATGGTCGTCCGAGCCGACACCCGTGGTGCCGACGGTGACAGCGCCGGGATTTGCCTTGGCATACTTCACGAGCGTCGCCAGCGAATCGATGTTGCTGGATTGATTGACGGTGAATGCGCCCGGGTCGTCTACCAGATTGCCGATGAGGTCGTAGCTCTTCCAGGTGAACGTCGTCTTGCGCTCGATTGGAATGGTCAGCAGGTTCGGTGTGTTGATGAAGCCGATGGTGTAGCCGTCCGGCGTGGCGCGTGCCAGTTCGGCGAAACCGATGGCGCCGCCGGCTCCCGGCTTGTTCTGAACGACGATGGTTGCACCCAGTTCCTTCTCCAGATGCCGTGCGAGCAGGCGGGCTACGAGGTCGGTGCCGCCGCCCGGTGCGTACGCCACAATCATCTCGATGGGGCGATTCGGCCACTGTGCGGCTTGTGCCTGGGCCGGTGCTGGCAACAGCGTGCCAACCATGCCGACGAGCGAAGACGCGGCAAGGGAAAGGGATAGACGCCGACGACGGAAGTCGGGATTGCTGTGCATGGTGTTGTCTCCTCGCCGACCCTCATGTGGCCGGCGTATTGTTGTGATGACGGCTTGTGGTCAGCTCGCGGCAAGGAGCAAGGCTGCCTCCATGCGCTGGCGTACCCTGGGCCATGCGGCGGGGTTCACAAGGCGTTCGGGCTTCTCTCCTGTAGAGAGCAGCGCCAGAATTTGCGTCGCGGCCAAGGTAGCGTTCCTGCGACGGGCGTCATGCGTCACGCCGGCCGTGTGGAAAGTCGCGACGACGTTGTCGAGGGTCAGAAGTGGATGTCCAGGCGGAGGCGGTTCCTGATCCCAGACGTCCAGGCCGGCGCCCGCCAGGTGTCCGCCGGACAGCGCTTCGTACAGGGCGGCCTCATCGTGGATGCCGCCCCGGGCCGTGCTGACCAAGATGCTGCCCTGGCGCATGGCCGCGAAGGCTGCAGCGTCCATCATCCCGAGCGTGCTGGCATCGCGCGGGCAGTGCAGCGACACAATATCGGATGTGCGCAGCAACTCGTCGAACGAGACGTGTTCGGCACCACGCTTTGCCATCTCTGCATTGTCGAGATACGGGTCATAGCCAATCACGCGCATGCCGAAGGCACGGCCAAGCGCCGCAGCGCGGCTCCCGGCATGTCCGACACCGACCAGACCCAGCGTACGTCCACGGAGTTCGTGGCCCATCAGGTCTTCTCGGCTGCCGGTGGTATGCGTTTTCATGCGGCGGTCCGACTCCGGGATGCGCCGCATCACAGAGAGCATCAACCCGATCGCCATTTCCGCCACGGAATCGGCGTTCCCGCCGCCCTGGTTCATCACGGCCACACCCGCGGCCGTGCAGGCATCGATGTCGATGGTGTCGCAACCGGAGCCGCTCGATGACACGGCAAGAAGGTTCGGACAACGCGCGAGAAGATCTGCCGTCACGAACCAACGTCGGGGCAGCTCGTCCTTGGCGGCCGAAATCTGATACACGTGGGCTTCGGAGAGGCGCGCCCATGCCTCTTCGTCCGCGCCTTCGCGCTGGCACGTGTGCAGCGCGACATCTGACGCTTCGCCCACTATGCGGTTGAAGGCTGGGTCCAGCCAATGGTCGAAGCGCACGACCTGGCGCTTTGTCGGAAGGGTCTGGCTCACAGGATCCCCTTGTCAGCCAGCGAGCGGTCCACCCAGGTACGGTCAGCACGGCCTTGCGCAATCGATTCCAGCACGCCAGCTTCCATGCGCTGGACTTCTTCCACGCGTACCGCAATCGCTTCGGCTTCTTCGGCGGGAACGACCAGCAGGCCATCACCATCGCCAATAATCAGGTCGCCCGGCCGAACCACCATGCCATCGATGGACACCGGTACGTGGAGTTCTCCAGGGCCATCCTTATAGGGTCCGCGGTGCGAAACGCCACGCGCATAGACTGGTAGCGGCTCCCTGCCAATCGTGTCGCTGTCGCGGATCAGGCCATCGATGACAAAGCCTGCCGCGCCGCGCGAAATGGCGAGCGCCAACATGATTTCGCCGATGATGGCATTGGGACCCACGCCACCGGCATCGACCACGATGACATCGCCGGGGCCGGAGAGGTCGATGGCTTTGTGCACCATGAGGTTATCGCCCGGACGCGTGCGAACGGTCAGTGCTCGTCCGACCAGATTGCCGTCGCGGCGATGGAATGCGCGCAACTGACTGGTTCCCGTCGTACGGCTCATGGCATCGCTGACATTGGCGACCGGGAAATTGCGATACCGCTCCATCAGCGACGCGCTGACAAGGTGCGCGGGACGCGGATGAATGCGAAAGCCGTGCGGCGAAGTCATTGTTTTGTCTCCTGTATCGACCGTAAGGGTTCTGTTGGGATGCGGTGAAGGTTGGTATTCAATGCGGAGGCGGGTGGTAGATGCACTGCGCATCCACATCCTTCGCGCGGGGGATCCCCAGCATGGCCAGGTCTCGGGAAATCTCGGTTTGCATCAGGTTGATGCCGTGGGCAACACCCTGGCGGGACCCCACTGCCGCCGCGTAGGCGAACGGCCGCCCGATGAAGACACAGCGGGCACCCAGGGCAAGCGCCTTGATGACGTCCGTCCCGCGGCGTACCCCGCTGTCGAGCATCACCGGCAGCTGCGGGACGGCCTCGACGACCTCCGGCAGCGCGCGCATTGCGGCAATGACGCCGTCCAACTGACGGCCGCCGTGGTTCGAGACCACGATGCCGTCCACGCCATGCTGTTGCGCCAGGCGCGCGTCCTCCGCCGTCAGGATGCCCTTGACCACGAGCTGCCCCTTCCAGCGGCGACGGATAGTGGCCAGGTGATCCCAGGTGAAATGCGCGCGGTCCGAGAAGTCGCGTTCCACGTTTCGCGAGACGATAGGCGTGCCCCGGTGGGCATACGCGTTCTCGAAGTGCGGGATTCCGTGGCGTACCACGGTGCGAATGAAGGTGCCAAGCAGCCAGCGTGGATGTGTGATGCCTTGCCAGGCGAGGGCAGCGCTCGGGCGCAGCGGCGTGGAGAATCCGGCCCGGATGTTGTTCTCGCGATTTCCGGCGACGGGCGTGTCGACGGTGATGACGAGCGTTTCGACCTTGGCTGCTTCGACGCGTGCCAGCAGACCTTCGATTTGCCGCATGTCACCGGGCAGGTAGGCCTGGAACCAGGTACCTGGTGCCGCTTCCATGACGTCTTCGAGCCGAATCAGCGACGAGCCGCTCATGATGGCCGGTATGCGCGCTTGGCTGGCTGCCTCTGCCATGATGACGTCCCCGCGATAGGCGAACAGGGCCGAGATGCCCATCGGAGCCAGGCCAAATGGCGCAGCGTACTGGCGGCCGAACAGACTGAAGCTCAGGTCGCGCGTCGACACGCCAACCAGCACGCGAGGCCGCAGTGCCAGGTCTTCGAAAGACTGTCGGTTCTGCGCCAAGGTTATGTTGTCCTCGACCGCTCCGCTTACATAGGCGTAGAGCGGCTTGGGCAGACGTTTGCGTGCCAGTGGCTCGAAGTCTTTCAGCGACAGCACGCGCCGTTTTAGCCAGGTCGCCTGCCGCTCGCCTTGTGCCGCGACGGACGCGTTCTCCGTCTTCTTGTCACCGGATTGCAATGCAGCGGTCTGAGCGGTTTCGTCGATAGGAGCGGCTGACATGGGTGCAGTGGCCAGAATGTGAAGCCAATCTAGCAATTCGAATCCAACGCTAAAAGCGAAAAATAACGAAGATATAATTTCGCTTTTGTGAAACTATCGGGGATATCACCGGTTTGGATCCGCCATGACTCTCAAGCAACTCGAGGCCTTCTACTGGGCGGCAACCTGCGTCAACTTCACCGTGGCGGCGGAGCGCGTTCACCTGTCGGTGTCGTCGTTGTCCAAGCGGATTGCCGAGCTGGAAGCGTCATTGGGCGTGGCCCTGTTCGACCGTAGCGGCCGAAGCGCCGAGTTGACGGCCCAGGGCGAGCAGATGCTGCCCCAGATTCATGCGATGTTGCACGCCGCCGCGGAACTGCAGCAGTCGGCAGGGCAACGCCATGGGTTGATTGGGCGGTGCCGTATCGGCCTGGGGGAACTGAGTGGACTGACCTGGCTGCCAAAGCTGGTGCGCGAGGTGTCGTCACGCCATCCCGGCCTGCTGCTGGAGCCTTATGTCGATATCGGGCAGGTCCTGGAGCAGCGCCTGCATGATGGGGAGCTCGATATTGGTGTCCTGGCCGGACCCTCCACTCGCAGCAGCCTGGCAGCCGAGCGGATAGGTCAGGTGGATTTCGCGTGGGTGGCCAGCCAGTCTTTCCTCGACATGGCCGGTACCGATGACCCGCGGGTGCTTATGGGCGAACAGACGTTGCTCACGCTGCCCGTGGGTGCCGGCGGGACGCGGGTTCTCGACCAGTGGCTGGCTCGCAGGGAACTGATGGTCAGCCGGCGCCTGATGTGCAACAGCTGGGGGGCCGTTGTCGGCATGGTAGTGGAGGGGCTGGGCTTCGGATTCGTCCCCCGACTGTGGGCCGACGCGCTAGTGGAACGGGATGCGCTGCGTATCCTGCCGGATAGCGATGCTCTGGAGCCTCTGCACTACGCTGTGCAATGGCGTCGCGATGACACACGACCGCTGATTCGAGCCATGCGCGACATCGTTCGCGGCGTTATCGACTTCCAGGCGCCGCGTTGTTTTGTGTGAGAGCGGCCACAGCCCACCGCTTTGGGAATCGGGGACTATTAGGGTGTGGCATCGACCAGCAGGTTGCTGGCGAGCCGACGAATGCGAGGGTCGACAAAGTAACCGCCGCCTTCCACGTAACGAAGATAGGCACGCGCGCAGGTTGCGCATTGATGCACTTCGCAACGGTTGTAAGGGTAGAACCGCGGCGCGATCGGGGCGTCAACCGCCCAAAAACCAGTCCCGTCGGGATGGAATTCCTCAAATGTCGGCTCGTCATAGCTTTCACGCCTGAGTGTGCCGACCCTGCGGAGCTGGTGCTCTGGAAACGAAACTGGCAAGCTGGTCCAGCCGGCCAACGCTGGCGAATCGCACGCGCAGGGCACCGTCACGTTGTCAGTGAGTTGCGCAATCTCCTGTAGAGATTCGAATTCAAAAAAGGGCACGTTTTCCACGATGGAGACTCGGAGGCGGCAATCATCATTGCCCGATGACGTAGCATCATAGTGCCTGTCCAGGCAGAGCGTAAAGTTCGCGGCATCCCATGCCCCTACCAGTCGATTCCGTATCTCGATACCTCGCCGGCAAGCCAAAGCGGCGATACTGGCTTGCGCGGATTTCGGTCAGCATCAAGTGAATGCTACCGGCGGTCGGGCTCGAGGAAATCGGCGATCGTTTTCGCGACGAGTTCGGGGCGCTCTTCCTGAACGAAATGGCCGGTACCCTCCAGGTTCAGGGTAGTCAGATTGGATGCCCTGGGTGGCAGGACCTTGCTCATCCAGCGGTAGGCGGGCCCGCCCATCGCCAGCACCGGCATATCGAGCTTCCCGTATGTCTTGCTGTCGGCAATGTCCTGCGTGAAGGCCCGGTACCAGCCGTTGCTGGCGCGAATGGCATCCGCGCTGTTGTAGGCGCGTTCGTACACCGCGCGGTCGCGGGCATCGATGGCGGTCTCGTCAACGAGGAAGTATTTGAACAGCCAGTCCTGCTCGATCCGGACGCGCCCGGCAAGCAGCTTCTCGGGCAATCCCTGGACCTGATTGAATGCGAACCACCACAGGTACGGGTGTGCGAGATCGAGCTTGTCGTCGGGGTTGCCTTGGGCCGGCAACAACTGGAATGTCAGCAGGCTTTCATCTGGATGGGGAAACTCCAGCATGACCAGCCGGTCGGTGGCCTGCGGGAAGTTCGCGGCATATGAAAAAGCCACGGCCGAGCCGATATCATGGCCCGCGATGCTGGCCTTCTCGTAGCCGAGCGATGTCACCAGCGCGTGGATATCGCGCGCCATGGTCTTCTTGTCGTAGCCGTCGGCAGGCTTGGACGAACCCCCCATCCCGCGCAGGTCCACGGCGATAACGGTGTGATGGGCGGCAAGCGCCGGCATGATCTTGTGGAACGTCCACCAGGTCTCCGGCCAGCCAGGCAGCAGCACTAGGGGGTCGCCTTGGCCACCGACGACGTAGTGCAACCGCACGCCATTGACGTCGGCGGTGGCGTTGCGGAAGCCCGGCAGCGATTTTACGAGCGCGGTGTCGCTGAGATCGGCTGCGCGTAGCGCGCCGGACCGGGACGCTGCGTGCCATGCACGCGCGGGCGCGCTGGACGGCTCGGCCATTGCAGGCAGCGCCGTCGCCATCAGGATGGCCAGCGTGGCGCCGGCGAATGCGAGTTTGGTGGAAGTTTTCAAGGGATGTCTCCTGGAGATCGGCAGATCGGGAAATTGGGGAAGGTCAGGCCACCGGCTCTAGTGGCTGGCGGTGTCCATCCGTGTCTTGCGGCGCGCAATCTGCGAGACATAGAGGTCGGCGATTACCTCACTTTCTCCCGAGCGCAACGGCTCGCTCATCAGCGCAGGACGCGCGCGCGACGGAGGTCAGGGCAGCCGGCGGCTGATATCCATGATGGCTGCGGCGCTCGATTCGCCCAGCATCGCAGTGGCCTTCGTCTGTGCGGCACACCAGGCGGGCGCGGCGTTGCGCAGCAGCGCGCGGCCCAGGGCCGTGACGCCTAGCGGCCGCGTCCGGCCATCCTCGTCCGGGGGGGCCTCGCTGACCCATCCCTGTGCCATCAGTGGCTGCAAGTTCCGGGTTAGGGTGGAGCGGTCGTGATGATTCCGGCGCCCAAGCGCTGCGCGGCCGATCGGGCCAAGCTCATGGATCATCACAAGCAGCGTAAGTTGGGATGCGTTGACCCCGAACGGCCGCAGGGCATCGTCGTACAGTGCGGTGAGCACACGGGAAATCTGGCGGGTACGGGTCACCAGGCAATGTCGCAGGATGTCGGTGGCCACGCTGGTGTTGGCGGTGATGGGGGCGTCCAATGTCTTCATGGTGGGATCGATGACCGTGTTGCATATGCAGCGATGGTGGTGGCCGCGATCCCGGAGGAATCGCGTCAGTCCGCATTCAAGGCGCCGCTTGTATCTCCGTCGTATCGAAGCATCCGCCGATTTGTCGCAAAGCATGTCAGCGACGGACGCCGATACAAACCGGTACAAAAGCGCTCAAAGCAGGTGGATCTGGAAGACGGTGCGGTGCGCGAGCCGCAGTCCCGATGGCGAGGGAATGCATGGCGGTAAACGACATGTCGTCCTGCGCGACTTACGCCGAGGCGCCGGCACGTCTGCCGCGCACTGTCGCGATTTTTGTATGCCAATGTAGCGGCCTGCGCCGCCGATACGGATCAATACATTGGCGGCCTTCACCGGTTACAGGCGGGATACATGGCTGATCTTCAATGCTGCATATGCAACAGACCCGCCGTTTCGGCCGGGAGGCTTGCAAACCACCGAGCAAGAGGAAGATGACATGACAACGAAATCGACTGTTCGCCGCGCACTCCGGTTCACGGCTGTGGCCGCTGCGGCGCTGGCCGCCACGCTGCTGATGGGCAGCGCGAACGCGGCGGCAACGCAACCCACAACACCGGAGATCGGGTTCGTGCAGATCAACCCCGATATCAAGTTGAGGCACCTCGTTGTCCACAATCGGGCCGCCAAGGGCACCGTGCTGTTCCTGCATGGATTCCCCGAAACACTCTATGCGTGGAAAGACGTCGCGACGACGCTGGGACAGCACTACGAAGTCCATGCGTTTGACTGGCCCGGCTATGGCGAGTCGTCGCGTCCCGCTGCGGACCGGTTTGCCTACGCGCCCAGCGATTACGCGAAGGTGCTCCAGGACTACATCTCCACCGCCCGTATCGACAAGAAGCGCCTGGTGATCTACGCGACCGACATCGGCGCGTTACCGGCGTTGTTGGCTGCCATCGACGACCCGGCCATCGCCCGGCGCATTGTCGTGGGGGATTTTGCGCCGTTCAATCGCCCGCAGTTCATGCAGGAACGGCTGCAGGCCCTCAAGGATCCGGCAACTGCCGAGACCGTCCGCGCCGCGTTCAACCGCACGCGTGACGAAATCCTGCGGAACGCCTTTACCCGTGGACTTCCGGAGTCCTCGCACTATGACATTTCGCCCGAGCTCAAGGCCGACATTGCCAACGGATGGCAGTACGGCACGCTGACGTCCGCCGATGCGTTCTACCACTACTACTCGCATTTCATGCGTGACCAGGACACCTTCGAAGCCAACCTGGCGAAGCTGAAGACCCCGGTCAGCGTGATCTGGGGCGAGAAGGACATCTATATCCGCAAGGAGATGGGCGAGGAACTGGCCGGTCGTGCGGGTCTCGACCTTAAGGTGTTGCCCGGAATTGGGCACTATCCGCATCTCCAGGACAAGGCCGCGACGGTCTCCGAGGTACAGGCCGCGTTTGACGCGCAATAGGCAGCGCTGCGCACCCACGTCCCACCGCACTCAAGGAAGCAAAGGAATCCGACATGAAGATCGCCCACATCGTGACAGCCGCCATGACCGCCGCCTGCCTTGCCGCAGCGCTTTCCGCCCACGCACAGACCCCGGCCGTCCACCGCACCGACCTGGTCAGCCATGACCTCGGTGTCCCGGGCAAGGAGGGCATCCAGGTACGCGTGGATTTCGATCCGGGCGCATTCGCGCCGAAGCACACGCATCCGGGCGAAGAGATCGCGCATGTGTTGCAGGGAACGCTCGAATATCAACTTGGCGACCAACCGCCGGTTCGGCTGAAGACCGGGGAATCGCTCTTCATCCCCGCCGGCACGCCGCATTCGGCACGGAATGTCGGCGGCGGGCAGGCGTCGGAACTCGCAACCTATGTGGTCACGAAGGGCGTGCCGCTGGTGACTCCAGCGAAGTAGTCGGTGCTGCGCCGATCCGGCGCACGCCGTCACGCAGAACCGCATACCGGAAGGCGCCGTTGGCGTGCGGTTCGGCCCCTCGACCGAACTCGCCGGCGAGGGCGTGCGCGCCAAGGCGGCGTCCCGCGGCGCCCCGATGTTTCACGACACCTGTGCCACCTCGTCAGCACGCGCTTGTGGCACCATCTGCTGCGCCGGCGGACGGATCCTGAACCAGATGGCATACATCGCCGGCAGGAACACCAGTGTCAGCAGCGTGCCGGCGAGCGTTCCGCCGATCAGCGTATAAGCCAGCGTGCCCCAGAACACCGAGTGGGTCAGCGGGATGAAGGCGAAGACGGCTGCCGCCGCCGTCAGCAGCACCGGACGGGCCCGCTGCACGGTGGCTTCCACCACCGCGTCATACGGCGAGAGGCCTTCCTTCAGATTGCCCTGGATCTGCCCGATCAGGATCAGCGTGTTGCGCATCAGGATGCCGGACAACGCCACGAGCCCCACCAGTGCATTGATGCCGAATGGCTGATGGAACAGCAGGAGCGTCGGCACCACGCCGATCAGGCCCAGCGGACTTGTCAGGATGACCATCACCATGCCAGCCATCGACCGCACCTGGAACATGATGATCAGCAGCGTGATTGCCAGCATGATGGGGAATAGCGGTGCCAGCGCCTTGTTCGCCTTGCCCGCCTCCTCGATGGAACCTGCCATCTCGATTCGATAGCCGGAGGGCAGCTTCTGGATGACCGGCTGCAGTTGCGCCAGGATGGCTTGGGATACGTCTGGCGGCTGTTGGCCGTCGGCGATGTCGCCCCGCACGGTGATGGTTGGCGTGCGGTCGCGGCGGCGCAGGATGGGGTCCTCCATGCGCACGTCCACGGTGCCGACCTGCGAGAGCGGTACGCGTTCGCCGCTGGCGCCGACCAGCGTGAAGCCGGCGATGCGCTCCGGATCGAGCCGGATGTCGCCCCCGGCGCGCGCCAGCACCTGCACCGAACGGATGTCCTCGCGCACCTCGGTCACCGGTACGCCGGTGAGCAGGAATTCGAGCTGCTGCGCCACATCGTGCGAGGTCAGCCCAACGGACTGCAGCCGGTCCTGCTGCAGCGAGAAGTGCAGCGCCGGGACACGCGGGCCCCAGTCGGTGTTGACCGTGCGCATCAGCGGGCTGGCGCCCATCACATCTTCCACCTGCTTCGCGATGGCGCGCAGCTGGTCCGGGTCCGGGCCCATGACACGAAACGCGACGGGGAAGGGCGAGTACGGGCCGAACACCAATTGCGTCACGCGCACGCGCCCGCCCGGCGCCAGCCCCTCGGCGATGGCCTGGCGGAGCCGGGCCTTGAGTGCGTCGCGTTCTTCCTGGCTGTCCGTTCGCACCACGATCTTGGCGAAGGACGGATCAGGCAGTTCCGGCGACATTGCCAGGTAGAAGCGCGGTGCCCCCTGGCCGATATAGGCCGTCACGATCTTCGATTCCGGCTGCTTGTCCAGCCATGCCTCCACCTTCGCGGTTACGGCGCTGGTCTGTTCGATGGAGGTGCCGTAGGGCATCTGTACCTCCACCAGCACCTCGGGTCGGTCGGAAGTGGGGAAGAACTGCTTGCGCACGGCGCCCATGCCGACGATGCTCGCGGCGAAAAGACCGACCACGATTGCCGCTACCAGCCATTTCCGCCTGATCACCCGCGCCAGCACCCCGCGAAAGCGCTGGTAGTTTGGCGTGGCGTAGATGGCGCCATGGCCACCTTCCACCGGCTTCATCTCGGGCAGCAGCTTCACACCGAGATAGGGCGTGAAGGCGACCGCGACAATCCACGAGGCGATCAGCGCGATCCCGACGATCCAGAACTGGTTGCCGGTGTATTCGCCCGCGGAGGACTTCGCAAAGCCATTCGGCATGAAGCCGACGGCAGTGATGAGCGTGCCTGACAGCATAGGCGCGGCCGTATGGCTCCAGGCGTAGGCCGACGCCGCGATGCGCCCATACCCTTCCTCCATCTTTACGACCATCATTTCGATGGCGATGATGGCGTCGTCCACCAGAAGGCCCAGGGCGAGTATCAGCGACCCCAACGTAATGCGGTCGAAGTTCTTGCCGGTCGCGGCCATCACCACGAAGACGGCGGCCAGCGTCAGCGGCACCGCCGCAGCGACCACCACGCCCACCCGCCATCCCATGCTGACAAGGCTCACCACCAGCACCACGACCAGGGCGGCAAAGAACTTCACCATGAACTCGTCCACGGCCGACCTGATGTTGACGGCCTGGTCGGTCACCTTGCTCAGTTCCATGCCCAGCGGCAGTTCGGCGCTGATGTTCGCCACTTCCGCGTCGAGCGACTTGCCGAGGTCAAGGCCGTTCCAGCCGTCGCGCATCACGATGCCGAGCAGCAGCGCCGGCTCGCCCTTGTTGCGCACCACGAAGCTGGCCGGGTCCTGGTAGCCGCGCTCGACGGTGGCGATGTCGGACAGCTTCAGCGTGCGGCCGTGCGCCGCCACGGGGGTGTCCCGAATGCGCTCAAGCTTGTCGAACGCGCCGTCAAGCCGCACGAAAACCTGCGGCCCGTCTGTGTCGATCGAGCCGGCAGGGGTGAGCACATTCTGGCTGTTGAGCGCAGCGAAGATGTCCTGCGGGGTCACACCAAGGGTTGCCAGCCGGTCGTGCGAGAACGACACGTAGATGCGCTCGGCCTGTTCGCCGATGATGTTGACTTTCTTCACGCCCGCCACATGCAGCAGGCGCTGGCGGATGGTTTCGGCCTCGCGCACCAGCAGCCGCTGCGGCTCGCCCCTGGCTTTCAGCGCGAAGAGGCCGAAAGTCACGTCGGAGTATTCGTCGTTGACAAGGGGGCCGACGACGCCCGCTGGCAGGGACCGCGCCTCGTCGCCAAGCTTCTTGCGGGCCTGGTAGAACTCCTCAGGAACCTCCTTGGGCGGCGTGCTGTCGAGCAGCGTGACGGTAGTGAAAGCCAGCCCGGGACGTGTATAGGTTTCGGTGCGGTCGTAGTAGCGTAGCTCCTGCATGCGCTTTTCCAGCTTCTCCGCGACCTGGTCCTGCATTTCCTGCGCCGTCGCGCCGGGCCATGCCGTGATGAAGATCATCGACTTGACGGTGAAGGGCGGGTCCTCGGCCCGGCCTAGCTGGAAGAAGGCGACGACGCCTGCGATGGAGACGAGGATGATCAGGAAAAGCGTGACGGCGCGCTCGCGCACGGCGAGTGCCGAAAGATTGAAGCCACTCATTGCTGTACCCCTGCGCCGTTTCCGGTATGAGGCGTACTGCCGGGCTGGGCGGTGTTGGCAGCTTGCGCGGTTGCCGCCACCTTCACGTCAGAGGCCAACCTGACCTGCTGGCCTTCGTTCAGCAGGTGGGCGCCCAGCGCCACCACACGGTCGCCGGGGTGGATCGGGCCCTCCACGCGCGCGGTATCGTCACTGATGGCGCGCACGGTTACCGGTCTCCACGTTACGTGTGCCGGATTGCCTGCCAGCACCCAGACGCCGGGGCGCTTGCCGGGATCGTGGAGGGCGCCGATGGGAACCTGCAGGCCGGAGGGCGATGCTTCATGCGGATCGGTCACCTGCAGCGTGACGGTGGCGCCCAGCGGTGCATCGGTCAGCGCGCCGCCAAGCACGTAGCGCGCTTCATAGGTGCGGGTCTGCCTGTCGGCGGCGTCGGAAAGCTGCCGCAGGGTTGCGGTGACTGCCTCGTCTTTGCCGTAGAGCGTGGCCCGCGCCGACGAACCCGTCGGCGGACGCAGGGTTTCGGGCAGGTGGATGATCGCCTCGCGCTGGCCGGCGCGAGCCAGCCGCACGACCACCTGGCCGGCATTCACGACCTGCCCGGGTTCGGCGACGGTCTCGACCACGACGCCGTCGGCATCGGCCAGCAGCACGGCATAGTCGGAGGCGTTTCGTGCCACATCGGCCTGCGCCTCTTCCGCCCTGAGCTGTGCGCGCGCCGAGTCGGCGGAGGCCTTGATCTGGTCATAAGCGGACGCCGATACCGCTCCGGCTGCCACCAGGTCGCGGTAGCGCTCCTCGTCGGCCGCCAGTTGCGTGGCACGCGCCTTGGCAGCGGCCACGGCTTCCTGCCGCGCGCGTGCCGCGAGCTTCAGGTCGACGGGATCGAGGCGCATCAGTGGCTGGCCACGCTTCACGGATTGGCCGGTGTCGACCAGGCGCTCCAGCACCTTGCCCGATACCCGAAAGCCCAGGTCGCTCTGTACCCGGGCTGCGACGACGCCAGTGAAGGCGCGCCGCACGGCGGCTGCGTCCTGGACGCTTTCCACTCTAACCAGCGGCGCGAGCACGCGGGGATCGGCCTCTGCTTTGCCGCCGCATGCCGCCAATACAAGCGGCAAGAGGCAGATGGCCGCGAAGGCGGAAGCCTGGCTGGCGGTGTGGGTGACGGCGGATACGAAAAAGCGGCGCTGAAGCATGAAGGCCTCCATACGAATGGCCTTCACTGTATAAACAGTGACCAAAATAGTCAATGGTCACTGTGCGTTTTCTGGATGTGGTGCTTGCAGATACCCCACGGGTCAGGGCGCCAGGCTCCGCAAGATCAGGTTGCTGAGCTGCGCCGGCGCCACTTCGACGAAGTCGAGGTTGTGCTGGAGTTGTAGCGGGTCGAGGTAAGGCTTCATCACCAGGTAGATGGCGTGAGCGGTTTCGTCGAGCGGTGTCTTGCGCTCGAATTCGCCAGCTTCGCGCCCTTCGCGCACGATCTGAAGGATCAGCTGCTGCATGTGGGCGTCATACGCGCGGGCCGAGCCCCACTGTTCCTCGCAGGCCACGACGGCAATCGCATAGAGCTTGCGGTCCTGGAAGAAGAGCCGGCTGCCGGCCTCGGCCAGCGTGGCAAAGAGGCGTCGCAGCCGCTCGGTGGCGGAATCCGCGCCGGCCACGGCTTCGTCCACTGCCTGGCGCATCTGGGCCAGGCAGTTGCCGCAAATCACTTCGCCGATAGCCTGCTTGGAATCGAAGAACTTGTAGACGTAGGCCTTCGAGAATCCGATGGCCTTCGCCAGATCGGACACCGTGGTCTTTTCGTATCCGTAAAGGCTGAAATGCTCCGTGGCGGCGTCGACGATCTGGTTGCGCACGCTGTGATCCACAGGACCACGAGGCAGAGGGGGAAGGGCGGAGGTATCGATGGGGGTATCGGTCATGGCATGAGCTTACACGTTGAATTGGCATTGACAAAGAGTGACCAGTTTGTATTATGGTCACAAGTCACGCACAGCAACCTCCCATGCCATTCCGCCCGCCTATGCATTCCCCGTCCCTTCATTCGCGTTCCCGAAGCCATCTCTACGGGGCGGTTGTCACCGCCTTCGCCCTGTCGGCACTCGCCGGCTGTGCCGTCGGCCCGGATTATCGCAAGCCAGATGTGCCTCACGCTGAACGTTTTCTTGGCCAGCGCGACGTGGAGCAGCGCCAGGCGTCCGCTCGGGCGGATCTCGAAGTCTGGTGGGAAGGCTTTGGCGATCCGCAACTGACACGATTCGTGCGGCTGGCGCTGGACCAGAACCTGGATCTCGCGGCAGCCTCCGCGCGCGTCACGCAGGCGGGGGCAGGGCTGCGCTACGCCACGGCGGCGCTGTTGCCATCGGGCGCAGTGAGTGCCCAGGCCGCGAAGCAGTACCAATCCGTCGAAACGCCGCTGGGCCGGGTGCTGAACGCGGCGCCGAATTTCGACCGGCATGGCAGCCTGTACGAGGCCGACCTTTCCGCAAGTTGGGAGATCGATATCTTCGGAGGCCTGCGGCGCGAGCGCGAGGCTTCGCAGGCGGAGTACCGGGCGTCGGAGGCCGGGCTGGCGGCCACCCGGGTAGAAGTGGCGGCGCAGGCGGCGGACACCTACGTGACCGTCCGCGGCCTCCAGACCCGGCTGTCGATCGCGCGGCAGCAGGTGGAGACACAGCAGAAACTTGTGTCCACCGTCAGGCTTCTCTACGCCAAGGGACTTGCCGCCGCGCTCGAAGTGCAGCAGGCAGAAGGCGCGCTCGCGCAGGTGGAGGCCACCATTCCCGAACTGGAATCGGGACTCGATGCCGCGCTGAATGCGATGGACGTGCTGCTTGGCAGCCCACCTGGAACCTATCGCGCCGAACTTGCCGACATCAAGGCGATCCCGGCCGCTCCACGGATAGAGGCCACGGGCACGCCCGCCGACTTGCTGCGGCGGCGCCCCGACCTCATCGTGGCGGAGCGCCGGCTGGCGGCATCGAATGCCCGCATCGGCGCCGCCATCGCCGAGTACTATCCGAAGGTCACACTCAGCGGGCTGCTGGGCAGCGCGACGACCGTGGCCAGCGGCAATCTGTTCTCGGCCGGCGCAAACCAGGCCGGCGGCGTGGCCGGACTGCGCTGGCGGCTGTTCGATTTCGGACGCATCGGCGCGCAAATCCAGCAGGCCAAGGGGCAGGAGGCCGAGGCGCTGGCTGGCTATCGACTCGCCGTACTGCGCGCATCCGAAGATGTGGAGAACGCCTTCACGGCGCTGGTCAAGCGCGAGGAACAAACCAATACCCTCGAACGTGGCGAACTGGCGCTGCGCCAGGCCCGGAATTCGTCGTTCGCGGCATACCAGAAGGGCGTCGTTCGCCTGATCGAGGTCCTGCTCGCGGACGAGAACCTGCTGAAGACGTCCGACGCAAAAGCGCGAGCGGAAGCGCAATCGGCCCGTGCGGCCATCGCTGCTTTCAAGGCGCTGGGTGGAGGATGGCAGGCCGGCGCGGCGGAAGGCGCGAAATCGTAGGCAATGAGCCAGGCGGCATGCCCGCAGCGCAACGTACCGTACGATAGCGCGAGGCGATGTATGGTCGACGTTCCCTGGTGAATCGAGTTTCCGGCACCCCCGTCAGGGCCGATCGTTTCGATGGCTCTGGACGCCCACCGGCTGTGCCATGGTCAGCTGGTCAGAACGCTCGTGAGTCGCGTTATCTCGGCAGCGGCGGCGGCAGTCCCAGGTGATCCCGCAATGTGTACCCTTCATAGTCGCGCCGGAACGCGCTGCGCTCTTGCAGGATGGGCACCACTTCGCGGGTGAAGTCATCGAAGCCGCCGGGAAAGTAGGCGGGCATGATATTGAAGCCATCGGCAGCGCCGGCCCGTACCCATTCGATCATGTGGTCGGCCACCTGGACGGCCGTGCCGACCACGATCTGGTGCCCTCGCGCACTAGCCACAAGGTGATAGAGCTGACGCAGCGTCAGCCCGCGCTCGCGCGCCAGCCTGATCAGCAGTGCACTGCGACTATGCACGACCACATCGGTGGGCAAGGGCGGCAACGGCGCATCGAGCGCGAAGCCGGACACATCGATCGCCAGTTGCTCGGACAGGATGGCCAGGGCATTGGACTGGTCGGTGAACGATTGCAGTTGGGCCAGCTTTTCGTGTGCCTCGGCCTCGGTGCGACCGATGATCGGCATCAGGCCCGGCATGATCAGGCAGTGCCGCGGATCGCGTCCCGCTGCGGCCACCTGCCTGCGCAGGCCAGTGGCGAACTCGATGGCGGACGCGATGTCCTGCTGTGCGGTGAAGACGACTTCGGCATGGCGCGCGGCCAATGCCTGGCCGGCGCCCGACGAGCCGGCCTGGATCAGCACGGGCTGGCCCTGCTCGCTGTTCGTGACGTTGAGCGGACCGGCGACGGAAAAGTGCCGGCCCTCGTGGTTCAGCGCGTGCATCTTGCCGACGTCGATATAGATGCCGCGTTCCTTGTCCTGAATATATGGGTTGGGGTCCCACGAACGCCAGAGTCCCTTCACAACCGAAACGAATTCCTCGGCAATGGCATAGCGTTCCGCGTGATCGGGATGACGGCTGCGGCTGAAGTTCACCGAACCGTCCGCGAACGTGGTAACGATGTTCCAGGCGGCGCGGCCGCGCGACAGCTTGTCGACCGTGGCCAGCGTTCTTGCAAGGTTGAATGGCTCGCTGTACGTGGTCGACGCGGTGGCTGCCAGCCCGATGCGGGTGGTCACCATCGACAGCGCGGCAAGCATGGCCAACGGGTCGGGGCGCGTAATCATCGACGGGTGAGCGTCGGCGGAAGTCAGCAGCCGGTCGCCGAAGAACACCATGTCGAACCTGGCCCGCTCGGCGGCCTGCGTCATACGCACGACGAGATCGATGTTCTCGGTGCCGGATTCGGCGCCCGGGTAGCGCCAGCCGGCGGCATGGTGGCCCGCTGCGAGCAGGAACAATCCAAGTTTCATGATCGCGTCGGCTCAGTTGCCCTGGGCGGTGCTGTCCTTGACGACACGCGCGGCAATCTCGTGCACCTGGCGGATACGCTGCGCCGTCTGCTCGGGTGTCAGTGTCTGCACGTCCACCTGCACGCGGCTCAGGGCTGCCACCGTGTCAGGCTCGGCCAGGATCTCGCTGATCCACTGGCGCAGTTTCGCCAGCACCTCCGGTGGCACATTGCGTGGCGCCGTGATGAAGAAAGCCCCGGCCAGCGAGTCTTCCCAGCCCTTGACGCCGGCGTCGCGGATGCTCGGTACGTTGGGTAGATCCGGCGAACGTGCGCCGCCAAAATACGCCAGCGCCCGCAGCTTGCCTTGCTTGATGAACTGCGTGCTGAGCGGATCGAACACCATGTCCACGTGTCCGGCCACCACGTCGGCCACGGCGGGGGCACTGCCTTTGTATGGCACGTGGCGAATGTCGATATTGGCCAGCCGCTTGAGCAATTCCCCGGCCAGGTGCCCCGGCGTGCCGTTCCCCGAGCTGGCGAACGTGATCTTGCCCGGGTTGGCGCGCGCGTAGGCAATCAGCTCCGGCAGCGTGCGGATCGGCAGTGAAGGGTTGATCGCCACCGTTGCCAGCGAGTTGCCGATGTAGGCTACCGGCACGAGATCGTGGAACGGATCGAACTTCACGGTCATCAACTGCGGCGCGATGGCGAGGTTGCCGATGGACGTATTGAGCAGCGTATAGCCGTCGGCCGGTGACGACGCCACGTAACCCGCACCGAGCGTGCCGCCTGCGCCGGCCTTGTATTCGACCACCACCGGTTGCCCGGCCTTTTCGGCGAGCCGCTTGGCGATGATCCGCGCGACGTTGTCATTGGTGCCGCCGGGCGTATAGGGCACCACGTAGTTGATCGGTTTCGACGGAAACGGTTGTTGGGCCGCCGCGGTCACAGTGGCGACATGGAGTACGGCGGGTATCGCCAGGACGGACAGCGCGACGCGCAGGGCGGCGGGGAAGGCGGGGAAACGCATGACGATCGGGAGGGGACGCAGGAAGGTTTGGAAGCCGGACGGAATGCGTGCAGCAGACCGGTCATCGTAGGGCGATAGGCCTTGGGCCGGAACTGCCGATTTGTCATGTCGTTAGCCGCTCTGGTGATAAGCGGCCGGTGGCTCGGAACGATGTCAGGCCGCGTGGTGGTGCTGCTGTGCGTCGATCTGCCGTGCACCGTCGCGCAGCAACGGAATCAGCGCACGGCCGAACTCGACAGCATCGGTACGCGGATCGAATCCCCGAAACAAGAAGCCGCTGATGCCTGCGCGGTAGTACTCCAGAATCGATTCCGCCACCTGTGTGGCCGTGCCGACGATCGCGGTGGTGTTGCCGGGGGCGTTGGTGGCCTTTGCCACGCCCATGAACAGCCGCTTATCGAGCACGTCGCCCTGCGCGGCCTGTCGCAGCAGGCGGCGCGAGCCTTCGTTCTCCGCACTGGCGGACGGCGTATGGCCGCCAAACACACGGGAAGCCGGGCTCCATAGTCCGACATCCCGGGTCGCTTGCTCGATCTCGCGCGCGCGTTGCCACGCTTCATGCTCCGTCGCCCCGAGAATCACCCGGATGGAGATGCTGAACCGGGGACTGCGCCCGAGCGGCCGCGCCGCATCGCGCACGGATGCTGTCAGCTCCCTGGCGCCGTCGAGTGACTCGCCCCACAGCGCGAAAATATCGGCGCGTCGGGCCGCAACGGCGATGGCAGGTTCCGATGCGCCACCGAACGAGATGGGGATGGCTGCCTGCAAGGGCTTGAGTTCCGAGAAGGCATTCTCAAAGCGGTAATGCGTGCCTTCGTGGCTGAACGGTTCACGGCGGGTCCAGACGTTGTGAAGGATTTCGAGGTATTCGTCCGTGCGGGCATAGCGGTCGTCATGCTCAAGATAGTCACCATCGCGGCGCTGTTCGGCGTTACGCCCGCCTGTGATCATATGGATCAGCAGGCGCCCGCCCGTGTAATGATCCAGTGTGGCGAGTTTGCGAGCCGCCAGGGTGGGCGAGAGGAAGCCGGGCCGATGTGCCAGCAGGAACTTCAACCGCTTGGTGACGCCTGCCGCCCGGGCGGTCGTCAGGAAGTTGTCGGCCCAGCCGGAGTTGTGCGGCAGCAGTACCCCGTCGAAATCCGCCGCTTCATGCTCGCGGGCGCGCTGCTCGATGTGAGCGATATCGAAGGCTGGCCCTTCCGCCGGGATGACTTCTGAAAACAGACGCGGGTAGAGCGTCCCATACAGTTCTACAGGCATTGTGCGTCTCCGGTGAGAATGGCGTCAGATCGAGGCCGTTCGCGGCACCTTCGGAGCCAGGGTCGCCGGATGTGGCGGCCGCTTCAGCCCAAGGTGATCGCGCAGGGTGGTGCCCGTGTACTCGGTGCGGAACAGGCCCCGACGGCGCAGTTCAGGCAGCACCAGGCGGATGAAGTCATGCAGGCCGCCCGGCAGAAACGGCGCCATGATGTTGTATCCGTCCGCGCCATATCGTTGGAACCGCTCCTCGAGCTGGTCGGCGATTTGCGTGGCGGTGCCCACCAGCTGCCAGTGACCGCGCGCACCGGCCACCCGCTGGTATAGCTGGCGGATGGTGAGGTTTTCGCGGCGCGCGAGGTCCACCACCAGCCGCTGGCGGCTTTTGGTGCCGTTGGTTTCGGGCAGATCCGGAATCGGGCCGTCGAGCGGATATGAGGACAGGTCAAAGCCGCCGGTCAGGTTCGACACCAGCGTCAATCCCACCACCGGATCGATCAGCGCCTGCAGTTGTTCAAATTTCTCCTGTGCTTCGGCTTCCGAATCCGCGACCACCGGGAACACCCCCGGCATGATCTTCAGATCGTCGGGCGTCCGGCCGTGACGGGCCAACCGCGACTTGAGGTCGGCATAGAACGCCACGGCCTCGTCAAGCGTCTGCTGCGCGGTGAACACGACCTCACCGCAGCGCGCGGCCAGTTCCTTGCCGGCTTCCGACGATCCGGCCTGGACGACGACAGGGTGTCCCTGTGGCGGCCGCGAAACATTGAGCGGCCCCCGTACCTGGAAATGCTCGCCCTTGTGGTGCAGGACGTGGCGCTTGTCGCGTTCGAAGTAGATGCCGGCAGCCTTGTCGCGCACGAAGGCGTCGTCTTCCCAGCTATCCCATAGCCCTGCCACGACGTCCACGAATTCGGTGGCGCGCGCGTAGCGATCGGCGTGCAGCAGGTTGTCGTCACGGTTGAAGTTGCGGGCTTCGTGATCGTTGCCCGTGGTGACCACGTTCCAGCCGGCGCGGCCGCCGGACAAGTGGTCGAGCGACGCGAACTTTCGGGCGACGTGATACGGCTCGTTGAACGACGTCGACGCTGTCGCCACCAGGCCGATGCGGTCGGTCACGACCGACAGCGCCGACAGCAACGTGATGGGTTCGAACTGCGCCTGATAGTTGTGGGCCACCCGGCTCAGGAATTCGACGTTGTCCCCGCGCGTGCCGACGCCGTCGGCCAGGAAGACCAGATCGAACTTGGCGGCTTCCGCTGCACGGGCAAGGTCTGCATAGAAGCGAAGATCCGTGCCACCATCGGCCTGCGCCTGGGGATGCCGCCACGCGGCGATGTGATGGCCCGAGGGGTACAGGAAGGCCCCCAGGCTCAATTGACCGGTACGTTGCGACATGTCTGGAGAGGTCTGGCACGAAAGAGTCTCTCAGCGTAACCAATCTCGGTCGCATGACTAAGCTCGAATACCGCATTTCGATACCGCTGTCAGCCTTTGATGGATATTCGAATTTAAACCGGAGGCTCAGGAGCGGCGATCTGCATTGCATATGCGTCAGGGTGGCTTTTCCATATCCGTAATCGGTCGTTTGTGCGGGAGGCGTTGCCGCCTAACATGGCCGTCCTGTCTATGGAACCCTTCCACCGCGATGCGCAAATCCCTACAAATACTCCTGTTTTCGGGTCTGGCCCTGGCCATGTCCACTGGCAACGCGGCAGAGCCTCTGCCAAAGGAAGTGCGCATCGCCTACAGTGGCGGCGCGCAGCTTATCGTCAACGCCAAGGTCGATGGGTCGCTGGAAAAAGCGTTGGGCGCGCCGGTCAAGTGGGTGCAATTCGGTACGGGTGCCGATGTGCTGAACCTGTTTGCGAGCAACAGCGTCGACATTGCCAACTTCGGGTCGAGCCCAACCGTCTCGGCCATCGTCCGCAAGCTACCGATCGAGCTTGCCGGCATTTCTGCGGACATCGCCACGTATGAGCGCCTGGTAGGCCGCAAGGCCAAGAACATTCATGCGTTGCAGGACCTGGCTGGCCACACGGTGGGCTATCCGCCGAACTCCACGGCGCAATATGCGCTGGATACGGCTATCCAGCTCAACAAGATCGATCGGTCGAAAATCCGGTTCGTGCCGCTCAAGCCGGATGAGCTGGTGGCCGCATGGCGACGCGGCGACATCGATGCCGGCTACGTATGGGCGCCATTCAACTCTACGCTGGAAGCCAATGGCGGGCAGCCGGTGTTCTATACCAAGGACCTGAAGAAAGACGGCTACCTGATCTTCAACGGCATTTCAGTGAGCAAGGCGTTTGGCGAAAAGCACCCGGAGCTCGTGGCCAAGCTATTGCTGGTGCTGGAGCAGCAGGTAGCCAACTATCGCCGCAACCCGGACGCCGTGGCCGAAGCCATTGCCAAGGAACTGGGCGCCACGCCGGCGGCGGTGAAGGAATCGATCAACGGTAACAACTATCCATCCATCGAGGAGCAACTGAAGCCTCAGTGGCTGGGTGACGGCAGCAACACCGACCAGACAGTGCTGGCGGGTGCCGTGCGAAAGACGGCGGAGTTCCTGGGCAGTATCGACCAGATTCGCCGCACCGACATCCCGGCGTCTTTCTCGGCGTCAATCAATCCCCGCTATCTGAAGCTGGCCGAACAACTGAAGGCGGCGAAGTAGCCGTGGCGTCGTGTCGTATGCGTCAGGGTGCGGTCAGTGCCCTGGCGGTGATTGCCGTGCTGGGACTTTGGCAGATTGCGGGTGGATCGGGCTGGGTCGATACGCTGTTCCTTCCACCGCCGAGCGAATTGCTTGGGACGCTGGCTGACCTGTGGCAACACGGGTATGGGCAGATGCCGCTGGCGCGCCATATCGGCATCAGTCTGGCACGCGCAATGTCGGCGTTTGTGATGGCCGTGGTGATTGGTGTGCCGCTTGGACTGGCGATGGGGCTACATAGCGGACTCAACGCAGCGCTGAATCCGTTTGTCCAGTTCCTGCGCCCGCTGCCCAAGATCGCACTGATTCCGCTGACGATCGTCTGGCTCGGCATCGACGAGGCCTCGAAGTTCTTCCTGATCTTCATCGCCACGTTTCTAAACGTACTGGTGGGGGCTGCCGCGGCTGTGCAAGGGGTGCCGCAGGGCTATGTCCGCGTGGCGCAAACACTGGGGCTGGGCCGCCGGCAGATTTTCTGGCGCGTGGTATTTCCCCATTGCGCGGCGGACCTGTTCACGACGGTCCGGTTGTCGGTAGGCATCGGATGGACGGCGCTGGTGGCCGCGGAGCTGGTGGCTTCCACGTCCGGCGTGGGCTGGATGATCATTAATGCGGGGTCCTACCTGCGTACCGATGTCGTGATGATCGGCATCGTCATTCTCGGACTTATCGGATACGCCCTGGACGTGGCGCTGGTGGCGTTGCAACGGGCCATCGTTCCCTGGACGGGCAAGACTTGACATGGCAGACATTGCTCTAGAACGCGTGACGTTCGCTTTTGGTTCGTCTCGAGCGGCACAGCTCCCGGTGTTGCAGGACGTGAGCCTGCAGGTGGAGCGCGGCGAATTCGTGGTTCTGCTGGGCCCGTCAGGCTGCGGAAAGTCGACGATTCTGAACCTGATGGCTGGTTTCGAGACGCCACAGCAGGGACGAATCCTGAGCCAGGATCGGCTCGTGACCGGACCGTCGCCATCGCGTGGCATGGTGTTCCAGCAGCCGCTGCTGTACCCGTGGCTTTCTGTCTTTGACAACGTAACGTTTGGGCCGCGCATGCAGGGGTTGCCGGAATCGGATTGGCGCCCGCGCGCGACCGAACTGCTGCAGCAAATGGGGTTGCAGCGCCATCACGACGCAAGCCCATGGGAACTTTCTGGCGGCATGAAGCAGCGCGTCGCGCTGGCCCGGGCGTGGATCATGCGCCCGGAAGTGTTATTGATGGATGAACCATTCGGGGCACTGGACGCGCAGACACGGTCGCTGATGCAGGAACTGCTGTTGGAAACCTGGCGCCGCCTACGCACGACCGTGGTCTTCGTCACGCACGATGTTGACGAGGCCATCCTGCTTGGTACTCGAATCGTGGTCATGTCGGCACGGCCCGGACGTATCCGGGAGCAAATCAACGTCCCCGTCGCGGCTGGCCCCCGGGATGCCGAGGTATTGGCGTCAGACCCGGTATGCCGCAACATCAAGGCGCACGCGCTCCATCTCGTACGTGATGAAGCGCGGCGCCATCTGGCAGTCCAGTAGCCGGGATAGAAGACGGCCGTGGGCTCTCCAAGAACCCTGACCGTTGCAGAGCGACCCAAATCGGCAGCTCTTCCCTGCTGAAATGCATCACATAGCGCCACTGCCAGAGCGGATGTGGAACTGGCATGCAAATAACTGACTATTGAGTGTCCAACAAGCGTAGAGTGGGAAGCTAACTCGTGGGAGCAGCAAGTGGACAACAATCCGGCGGCAAGCAGTAGGGGCTTCGACATTTATCCCTTGGTCTACAACGTGCAGCACCCTCGCGTGTGGCATCAACGTCGACCCGATCGCGCCTACAGCGCTTCCGTAGTGATTTGTCGAGAAGGGGAGAAGCCGACTGACCTCGTTAGCAGGGTGTTCCGTGTGCCCGACGAGAACTGGACAGAAATGGGGGCCGCCAAGCGCGCTGCCGTGCGCCGCGGCGAAGACATCATCGCGGGCCTCGTGCCTGACGCATCGCTTGCCGGTATCTGACCTCGTCGAACGTTCGCCGAAGTGGATACGATGGCTGCGCCCGGTCAGATCCCGAAATGCGGATCGCCGTACTTGATCAGTAGCGCTTCGATTTGCGATATGTCCGCCGCGAGTGGATTGCGCTCTTCCACAACTCGCGAAGGGCCTCCGTACGTCGCATTGACATGTCGTCGCACGGTCATGACGACAACATCAGGCAATGGCACGTCGACTGCAGGCCAGGGCGTATGGCGGTAGCTGCCTGTAGCCCAACCGGCAGGCGTGAGATGCATTTTTTCCCACTCGTCGTTGATGGAGATCTTAGTGTCTCCCTTGATAATCAAGACTTGTGGCGATAGTTGATGCGACCCTTCGTCAGGTCATACGGCGACATTTCCAATGTGACACGATCTCCTGCGAGTACGCGTATGCGGTTCTTTTTTAGCCGGCCTGAGGAATAGGCCCAGACCGTGAAGCCGTTTTCCAGTATGACGCGAAAGCGGTTGTCCGGAAGCACTTCCGAGACCCTGCCACCAAACTCCACCAGTTCTTCTTTAGCCATGTACGCCTCGATAAATGCTACGTTTTTTCACGCGAGTGGTGTAGAGAGGTACGCGCGGCGCAGCCCATAAGATTGCGGTTGCAAATGCGCGACCGCGCGGTTGCCGGCGTAGCGAGCCGCCTGCTTGGCCTTTGACTCCGAGCCATAGGTCCTATGGCGCATCGAAACGTTTGCGACGACGCGTTCAGCGCCGTCTCGATACTCGGAAATCATGTAGTTCGCGAACCACAGACCAGGTTCTTGCTGAATCGGGAAGACGGAAACGGTGAAGGGGGTGTATTCGTAACTCAAATTGTTCTCGGTTATGCAACACGGCGAACGTGTACTAAAAAGTGTCGAGTCATGTTGACTGCCACCGGTGCCGTGGTGCTGGTAGTGAAAAAACGGATGGCGCCGCCGAAGCTTCGTTTTCGTGGAAGCAAAGAGGGGCGAAGACGCAATCGAGACCGTACTTTCGCAAGTCAGCGCTTTCTGTACATACGCTGGCTGCGGTGCGGCTCTGCCGCTGGTCGAATAGGTTAGGGCAAGAGGCTACCCATAGAATCCGGTGTACACCGGAGTGGCCGATAACGCTCTTCTAGTCATGATGTCGCTTCGGCGCGCGGCTATCGAACTTTGTCGACAGCGGTGACATCGTAACACCTTTGATCGAAATCCGCTGCGGCGGCGATCAATGCCTTCCGATGTGAACTTCCTTTTTCAGCGCGTTAGCGGAATTCTGGACGCACCATCCCGTTCTCAATGGCGCCCGGAACGACACATGGGGCAAGAATCTTTAATTGACCGCGTACGAAGGGTCCCGCAGCAACGAAGATCGAGCCAGTCTAATCAGGTTCCTAGTTGATGAAAAAATCCCACGCCACCGCAGAAGAGACCATGCGGGCCGTGCGGGACGGCGGCACTATCGTGGCCATTGGCGCGGCGTCCGGCAGCCCCCTCGAAGTTCCGGCAGAACTGGCGGTCCGAGGCATCCAGATCAAAAGCGGCGGAACACCTCAGTTCGTCAAGGGCACCACCATCGGCGATCAGACCGCGCATGCGGGATTCCAGGCCGGGAGGAAGCTGTCGATTGCTGCTGCGCCCACGCTTGCGAGAACCCACCCACAAGGCCCGTCCTCGCGATATCGGAGCGCCAGCCGTTCGATCTGTCGTCGCGACAGGCCAAGCTTCTCGGCCGAACGCCAGATCGGCAGGCCTTGTTCGACCACGGCCTGAATCACCTTGAATCGGTCGAGTTCGCGCATCGTCATCGTGATGGACTCGGGCATTGGCATGGCGGCCTCCGGTCTCGGATAGACGGAAAGCCGCCAGCATGCCAGTCCTGGCAAGGGGGTACGACATTTCTATTTGGCCTAAGTACGACAAATCTAATTGGCCCTGACATCAACTTTGGCAAGAATAAAGATTATGTTCAATCATATCTATCGGTTCGTGCCAGGTCAGCACTCTGCAGTGCCCACTCGCCAACGGCGTCGTCGATCTGTGCCAGCCGAGTGCTAGATCAGCTCTCGGTAAAGCGCCGATAGCGATTCGCTGCCCCCAACGCCGTCGCGCCACATACGCGCGGCAAAGGCGTCTTCGAATTCCTCGCTGCCCTCTTCGAACATTTCATAGACGCTGTCGTGTGACAGCCCTTCTTCGAGCACCTTTAGCGCCGCGGCGACTGCCTGCTGCGCGCGCTGCGGAAGCCGTGGCTGGAGCGATTTCAGGGCCTCGATCTCGGCGTGTACCTGTTCGTCTGTTTTCCTGGGCATGTCCATCTCCTTGAGTCGCCCTCATCTATTTCAGGGCTGGCGTCGCCCAACGGCTTGTGCCGGTTCTGTCGATACAGACTACCACTTTCAAAGTGCCTCACTACCGACACAGGCTGTACGCGGCGGATGGTAGAAGGCGCGATCGCCGTTGTAAAAGTCACCGATCCGGCGCGGCTCGCCGTCGATACCTGGTCGCCAGCATCGTGAGCCGCTACCGTTTCAACCAAGCGGACGAACTGCCATGCTTGACGGTGCCGTAAGCCAGAACATGCCAAAGATGGCTTGGGTGCGTGCTAACGCCGGCTCACGGAGCATTGGCAC
Source organism: Cupriavidus sp. 86D6 (assembly GCF_057815095.1). Taxonomy (NCBI): domain Bacteria; kingdom Pseudomonadati; phylum Pseudomonadota; class Betaproteobacteria; order Burkholderiales; family Burkholderiaceae; genus Cupriavidus; species Cupriavidus sp. 86D6. The sequence goes on from NZ_JBYPSB010000018.1 coordinate 94,799, forward strand.
AGTGGCATCCAGCCCAGGGTTGACGCAGGTGCCATCCTTATCTCTCCGGCTTGGCGCCTGGCAGGTTCCTTGCTCAATCCCATCGCCGCGAACGCGGCGAGCTTCGACGGCAGGGTGGCCGGCGTAGCGTGCTGCCACAAGCATCCAGGGAGCGAGTCATGGCTGACCGATTTCAGTGGGTAGCGTCTATTCTTCTGGCCGGATGCCTGGTCGCCCTTTCGGCGTGCGGCGGCGACGGCTCGGGCAGCGGCAGTACAGACGGATCTGGCACGGGCGCCAGTCCAGGCAGTGGCACGGCGTCGCTCGCCCTGACAGTCTCAGGGTTGCCCTCGGGCACCGACGCCAACGTGTCGGTCACCGGGCCGGCGGACTTTAGACGGACAGTGAGCCGGGCCACTACCCTCGCGAACCTCGCCGCCGGCACCTACACGATCACGGCAGGCAATGTGTTGAATGGCAATGCCGTCTTCAAGCCGGCACAGTCCACGCAGCTGGTCACTGTCAGCGCAGACAAGGCCTCGTCAGTCAATGTGACATACACCGCCCCGGAAACGCTGCGCTTGTCCTTGGCCACGGTAGCGAACGGACTCGACGCCCCCATCTATCTGACAGCACCCACAAACGATACGCGATTGTTTGTCGTCGAACGTGCCGGCCGGATCCGGGTGATTCGCAACGGCGTGCTTCTGGGCACGCCGTTTCTTGACATCTCGTCGCTGACGTCGACCGACGGCGAACGGGGGCTGCTCTCCATGGCCTTCGACCCCGGCTACGGATCCAATGGCCGGTTTTTTGTCTACTACACGGCAAGCGATGGGGCCATCACGGTGGCCCGCTATCAGGTGTCGACGACTGATGCCGATATCGCCGACACGAATGGGACCGTACTCCTCTCCATTCCGCATCCGGGCCAGTCAAATCACAATGGGGGACAGTTGTCGTTTGGACCCGATGGCATGTTGTACCTGGCCACCGGCGACGGAGGCGGCGCCAATGACCCCGCTGGCAATGCCCAGAACACAGGCTCTTTGTTGGGCAAGATGCTGCGCATCGACGTGAGCGGAAGCGGTTATCGCGTGCCCCCGGAAAATCCCTTTGCCTCCGGATCGGGTGGCCGCCCGGAAATCTGGGCGCGCGGTCTGCGTAACCCGTGGCGCTTTTCGTTTGACACGAGCGGATTGATCTATATCGCTGACGTCGGACAGGATGCTCGGGAAGAAGTCAATATCATCCCGGCTACGACACCCGGGCTGAACTTCGGCTGGGCGCGTGTGGAAGGGTCGGTATGCGTGGGCGCTTCAATGTGCGACAAGACCGGGCTGACACCGCCCGCGTTCGAGTACGACCACGCCGACGGGCGGTGCGCCATCCTGGGCGGCTTTGTCTACCGTGGAAATGCCGTCCCGGAGATCAATGGCCGCTATTTCTACACGGATCTTTGCGCGGGCCGGCTGAAGAGCCTTGTGTATCGAGACGGCACCGTGAATGAATCGATTGACTGGTCTTTGCCGCTGCCTGGGACGGTGTACTCGTTCGGCAAGGATGCCGCGGGCGAGCTCTATGTGCTGGCGGAAACCAGCACCGGAGGACAGGTATTGCGCGTGCAGCGTGGTCAATGACTGCGAGACGTTCAGCTCGAATTGCGTTCGCACGACTCCCACGTGACACCGCCTCCGGGAATCTCGCGCGTCTTCGCCGATCCGCCTGCTGATGCGAAAACCGTTGTTGTCTTTTGACGAGTAAATCTGCCGCGTGCATGGCCTCCGCAACTTTTCGCTGATACACTCCGCCCCCGTCGAAAACCAATTTTACGGAGTTTGCCAACATGGCCATCAAGAAAGTCGCAGCAACTGCAGTGAAACGCGTAACCAGGAAAGCTGTTGCAACGCCCGCGAAGAAGGCAAGCGTCATCGCCCGCGAAGTGAAGGCTGCCGAAAAGCAGCTGGCGAAGTTCCGCGCAGATCTGGCCAAGCAAGTTGCGGCTGGCAAGAAGGCCATCGTCCAGGCAGCTGCCGACCTGAAGAAGCTGAAGGAATCGGCACGCGCCGCGATCGCAGCGGAAAAGGCCGCCGCCAAGGAAAAGCTTGCCGCCACGAAGGAAAAGGCTGCAGCCGCCAAGGCCAAAGCGAAGGCCAAGGCCAAGCCCGCAGTGAAGGCTTCCCCGGCAAAGAAGGCCGCCAAGCCGCAAGCTGTGAAGGCGGTCAAGACGGCAAAGGCTGCGAAGCCGGCCAAGGAAGTGAAGTCCGCTAAGGCAGTAAAGGCGCCCAAGGCCGCCGCACGCAAGCCCGCGGCGAAGCCGGTTGCGAAAGTCGTTCGTGCCAAGGCCGCCAGCGTGAAGTCGTCGGCAGCGCCCGCGCCGGCACAAGTTGCTACCCCTGCATCGGCCTAAGCGCGCGATGCCCTGCGCATTGCGCAGGGCAAGAGGTTAGCCCTCGCACTTCTCGCACGAGATGCGAGCCGGACCGAAACAGCCCGATCGGCTTTAAGTGGATCGGGCTGTTTTCTTTTGCTTGGCCGATCCCTGTGCGTACTGAAGCGGAACGAGCAATGGCGGGCGCCGACATGGAAGTTGAGCACCTTGCATGGCGGCTAATTGCATTTTTTGGGCGTAACAAGACAGGCCAATCACGCGATACCCCCCTCGCCCCTTGTGTCAGACAGTGTCCGGTGCCGGAGCGAGCCATGCCCCTCTAAGCTATTCCCAAAACACGAACAGAGGCCGGGAGGTGGTATGTCCTTCATTCGCATCAGGCGTAGCACGGCCTGGGTCGCTGTCGTCGTCTGCCTGCTGACGGCGCTGGGCGCCGTCGTGGCCTATAACTTCGTTGGCAGCGAGAAACGCATCGAGCACCGGCTCACCCGCGAATATTCCCTCGATGACCCGCGCTTTGCGCGCGAACTCGGCGTACTGCTCGGCCCTCCTATTCTCGAAGGCAATCGTTACCGCGTTCTGCTCAATGGCGACGAGATCTTCCCCTCGATGCTGGCTGCCATTCGCAGCGCCAAAGAGACCATTAACTTCGAGTCGTATATCTATTGGTCTGGCCCGATCGGCGAGGAGTTTGCGCGCGCCCTGTCCGAACGGGCTGAACAAGGCGTGGCTGTAAAGGTTCTGCTCGACTGGGTAGGCAGCTCGAAAATCGACCCTACTATTCTCGACCAGATGAAGCGGGCCGGTGTCCAGGTCGAGCGATACCACCCGATCCACTGGTATACGATCGGCAAGCTCAACAACCGTACCCATCGCAAGCTCCTGATCGTAGATGGCATGGTGGGTTTTACTGGCGGGGTTGGCATCGCCCCGGAGTGGACCGGACACGCCGAGGACCCGCAGCACTGGCGCGACACGCATTTCCGCGTCGAGGGACCGGTCGTCGGGCAAATGCAGTCCGTCTTCCTGGACAACTGGATCAAGGTGACCGGGGACGTGCCACATGGCGAGCGATATTTTCCGGCCCTGGCCCCGGTCGGTGACGGTCGCGCCCAGATGTTCAGCAGTTCGCCTACTGGCGGCAGTGAAAGCATGGCGCTCATGTATCTGCTCGCCATCACTGCGGCAAGCCACACCATCGACCTGTCGGCGGCGTATTTCGTACCCGATGACCTGACCCGCAAGGCCTTGCTCGCCGCCCTGAAGCGCGGCGTCCGACTGAGAATCATCGTCCCGGGCGCGCACATCGATGCCGAGACGTCCAAGTCGGCGTCCCGCGGTATGTGGGGCCCGCTTCTGGCAGCCGGCGCAACCATTGCCGAGTACGGCCCCACCATGTATCACTGCAAGGTGCTCATCGTGGACGGATTGCTGGTGTCCGTGGGCTCGACGAACTTCGACAATCGCTCGTTCCGCCTCAATGACGAAGCCACCCTCAATATTCTGGACCGGGAGTTTGCCGCCCAGCAGACCAGGATTTTCGAAGACGATCTTGCCCGTTCGCGTCCGGTCTCATTCGAATCGTGGAAAAACCGCCCATGGCGCGAGAAGTTGTCGGACCGCCTGACCGCGTTGCTGAGATCCCAGCTATGACGACGACTCGGGGTGGTGGCCAACAGAGGCTTGTCTTCGTCTGGCCGCGTCCAGTCGATGGCCTGCACCGCGCGTGTGAGCCGGACACCGAGTTGATGCATACTCGTTTCCGTCCGACCACGTGGAGTTCACGCCATGTCAAATGTAGGGCGGCTCGTCCGCAGTGCCACGCTCAACGGCTACATCGAGCTGGTGGAGTCGCTTGGCCAGGATCCCGTGGCCTTGCTGCGCGCGGCTGGCCTGTCGGCACGGCTCCTGAAGAATCCCGAGACCCTCATTCCGAGCAGCGCCCTGCGTGAACTGCTGGAAGCCACCGTCAACGCCACCGGCAGGGAAGATTTTGCGTTGCAGATGGCCGCCCGCCGCACGTTCTCCAACCTGGGGCCGATCAGCCTGGTGTTGAAGGAAGCGCCCTCTCCAAGGCAGGGGCTCGACACGCTATGCCGTTACCTGAAGCTGCTGAGCACGTCCCTCGTCACGCATGTGGAAGATGTCGGCCAGACGGTGATCATTCGGGAAGATTTGCTGCCAAGTCCCGGTTACGCGACCCGCCAGGCCATGGAATTGGCCGTCGGCATGATGTTTCGCATCCTGCGCGAGCTGATCGGTCCGCAGTGGCGTCCGCTGCAGGTCTGCTTTACCCATCGCCCCCCGGCCAGCCTGACTGCCCACCAGACATTCTTTGGCCGCAAGCCAATGTTTAATCAGCCGTTCAATGGCCTGGTGTGCGCAAGCGCCGATCTGCAGAAGCCCCGCACGCCGGACCATTCGGGGGCCACACAACTTGCGCGAGACTACCTGGAAGCCGCCCTCAGGAACCGTGGCGAAGGGACGCGCGAATCTTGCCGGGAGCTCATCATGGCGCTGCTGCCCGGCGGGCGTTGCACGGCACAGCAGGTCGCGCGCCATCTGCGGGTGGATCGGCGCACGCTGCATCGGTATCTGAGCGCCGATGGCCAGACGACGTTCTCCGGCCTGCTGGACGAGGTCCGTTCGGAACTGGTGATCCGGCATCTGGCCGAGAGCGACCAGCCGATTGGCGAAATCGCCAGCCTGCTGGGTTTTTCGAACCAAAGTAGCTTCAGCCATTGGTTTCGGGCGGAGTTTGGCTGCAGCGTCACGCAATGGCGGCGGCAGCAGCCCCCGGGCCCGGGATCTCCCATCGCCACGACTGGCCGCCGCCGCCCCGCTCCCGCCCTCAGTCGGCCGTAAGGACAACCTTTCCCATATGCTCGCTGCGTGCGAGATATGCATACGCGTCTGCGATGGCGTCCAGGGAAAACGTCCTGTCGATGGGCAAGCGGAGGCCCCCCGCGCGGAAATGCGACAGAAGATCCCGCGCGCACGCCTGGATGCAGGCGAGGCGTTCGGACTCCGTGCGTGTGCGAAACGTGGCACCGATCAGCTTGAGTCGATTCAGCCAAAGCCGGTTGATGTCGGTTCGCCCGAACTGGCCGCCTCCCAGCCGCGCGAGGTTCACCAGTCGTCCCTTCACGGCAAGGCAGCTGACGTTGTCTTCGAAAACCGTGCCGCCGATGGTGTCAATGATGACATCCACACCCCGGCGGTCCGTAGCCGCCATGATGGCCTCGTGCTGATCTTCGCGCGACGCGTCGATACCCACGTCGGCACCGAACGCCGCCAGGCGCTCCAGCTTGTGCGCGGACCGCGACGAGACGATGACGCGTCCCGCACCCAAGGCTTTCGCTGTCATCGTGGCCGCCATGCCGACGCCGCCCGACGCACCGTTGATCAACACGGTTTCGCCCGGTTTCAGCTCCCCATTACTCACCAGCGCATCGTGGGCCGTGATGAACACGTTGGGAAACGCCGCCGCTTCGACCCATGACACGTCGTCGGGCACTGGCATCAGCGCGAAGGGGGATGCCACCACGTACTGGGCATGGCAGCCCCGGCCATGCCCCATCACCCTGTCGCCTGGCCGCCACCCCTCGACCTTGTCGCCGACTTCCACCACTTCGCCGGCAAACTCCACGCCAGCGGTCATCGGGTCGCCCGTCTGATGCTCACGCATATACTTGATCTCGCCCAGATTGATGCCCGACGCGCGAACGCGAATCAGCACCTCCTGGCTGCCCGGAGTGGGCACGTCGATGTCCTCGATGACCAGCAGGCCACCTTCGGCACCCGGCCATACACGTGCTGCTCTCATTGTCTGTGCTCCCGCATCATTGCGCCGTGAAATGCATGGCGCGGAGTAACTTGCCCTGGCGCTCATAAGACGCGCGAACATCCGCGGCCAATTCTTCCGGGGTGGCTGCCGTGCCGGCCTCCATGCCAAGATCCTGGATCCTGCGTCGCAGTTCGGGGGACTGCAGGGCGGTGTGAATCGCGTCGCGCAGCTTCGCGGCGACGGCCGGCGGCACGCCGGACGCGGACCATAGCCCCATCCAGCCCACCTCATTGAGTTCGGGGTAGCCGAGTTCGGCGAACGTCGGCACGTTGGGGAGCGCCGATATCCGGTTCGGAAAGGCGACCGCGTAGGCGCGCAACTTTCCCGACTGGATGAACGGCAACGACGTAGCAGGACCATCGAACATCAGTGGCACCTGCCCGCCCATGACGTCCTGCAGCGCCGGGGGCGACCCCTTGTAGCTCACGGCACCGGTCTCAAGACCTGCCAGCTGGTTGAACTGCACGCCAATCGTCTGGCCACGCAGACCAATGCCAAAGTTCGCATAGTCCAGTTTGCCCGGATTGGCCTTGATATGGCGGACCAACTCCGCCAGGTTTTTTGCAGGCAGCGCCGGGTTGCCGACCAGTATCAGTCCCTGCCGCGTCAGCTGCGCAAGGGGCACGATGTCGCGAAACGGGTCGTAGGACACCTTGATGGCCAGCGGCACTTCCGACGCAATACCCTTCTGGATCAGCAGGAAGGTGTAGCCATCGCGCGGTGCCGACAGCATGGACTGGACCGCGATCGTGCCGGCGGCGCCCGACTTGTAGTCGACGATCACCGGTTGCCCGAGCGGGCGCTGCAAGGCGTGTGCGAGCAGGCGCGCGATGATGTCTGCCGTGCCGCCCGGTGGCGCGCCCACCAGAATCCGCACCGGCTTCGTTGGCCAGTCGGCCGCATGGACGGCAGTTGCGGCGGCGAGCAGCGCCGCACCAAGCGCGGCCGCCCGCCTGAGGGCGCGGCGCGCCCGGATGGTTCTGTGTTGCATGACGGTCTCCTGATCATCGGCTTCGTCTTCTCACTGTGTCCAGTCATTGCGTTCTAGTCATTGCGTTTTGCGCAGGAAACCCTGGCTACCCCCGTTGCGGTTCGGCGCGAAGCCATTGGCTTGCAGGGACGTCTCGACGGAATCGTGGAACACACCGATCTGGCAGATCTCGCGCGCCTGCCTGGCGGTTGCGATCTCGCGGCCCATCTCGCGCGCAATGCGAACCAATTGCTCGATTTGACTGACGGTGCCTTGCTTGGCCGTACGCTGTGGGTTCCAGAGGACGTCCTCGGTGCCACAGCGCACGTGCAGTCCCATCGCAATACCCATCACGTTGACCGGCAGCACGTTCCGCACGTTGCTTTCGACCGTGACCACCGCGCCGTCCGGCACGGCACGCATGAAGTTCGCCAGGCTATAGATGCTGGGTGTGTCCATGCCGCCGCCGATGGCAACCCAGTTCAGGACGAGCGGGCCCTTGTAGAACCCCCGGCGCATCAGGCGCTCGACCGACTCGAAGCTGTTGATGTTGTAGCACTGGAACTGGCTCTGAATCCCGGCCGCCGTCAGACGCCGCACATGTTCCTCGACCCACCCTGGATTGGCAGGGACGGTCATATTCTTGTATGCATTGAACAGCGCCGTGTCCTCGCGCGAGGTGCCGCGGAAGTCGGCATCTTCGGCATGGTCGGTGACGTTCATCTGCGCCGTGTTGACCGTCACTGTGACTTGATCTGGCCGGGGATCCAGGTCCGCCAGCATGTGGCGGGTATCATCGGACAGCCATTTGGCGGCCTGCCCTTCATCTTCGGGGGCGAACGAGATGGATCCCCCTACCTGAATGATCATCTCTGGCACCGCCTCGCGGACACCGGCGATCAGTTCGTTGAACTTGGACAGCCGCTTGCTACCCTTGCCGTCGAGCTCGCGCACGTGCAAGTGCAGCACCGTCGCGCCGGCTCGATAGCAATCCACGGCTTTCTGAATCTGTTCGTCCATGGTGAGCGGGATATCTTCGGGAAAGTCCGAAGGCAGCCAGCCTGGTGCGTAAGGTGCGGCGGTAATGATCAGAGGCGGCTGGTTTTCGGGAAACAGGTGACCGTCGAGAAAATGCATGTCGATGCTCCAGGTAATGGCTTCCGGGACGCCAGGATGCGTCAGGGCACTTGAGCGCGCCGTCGGTTCAATAGGGGATGTCGCCCACGATGCCGGCGCGTTCCATCTTGCGCGGCGCAGGCCAGTAGTCGTTCAGCGCGTAGTGCTGCGTGCACCGGTTGTCCCAGACGGCGACATCGCCTTGTTGCCAGGACCAACGCACCTGGTACTCGGGAATGGTGGCGCGACTGATCAGGTAGTTGAGCAGCAAGGCAGCGCCCGGTGCCTTGTCGATGCCGTGACGCACATTGGCCGGCGTGCTGTAGTTGGTGAAGTGCGTGGTGAAGCCCGCTCCAACGAACAGGATCTTCTCGCCCGTTTCGGGATGGGTGCGCACCACCGGATGTTCGACGGAAGGATGTTCTTCGACCAGCTTTGCCCGCGCCTCCGCGGTCATGACGGCACCGAAGCTGTGCTCGATGCTCGCCCTCGCGCGCAGGCCGATGATCTTCTGCCGGATATCTTCGGAGAGTTCCTCGTAGGCCTTGACCATGTTGACCCAGATGGTGTCGCCGCCAATCTCGGGGCATTCGATGCAGCGCAGTACCGCACCCATGGCGGGATTGGGACGCCACAGGCCATCACAGTGGTAATTGTTCTCGTAGCTGTGTGGGTTGTCGCTCCGGTAGATGCGCACGAGTCCCGGATGCTCCGGGTCGCTGCCCGCTACCGGGTGGTCTTCCAGCTGGCCGAAGCGGCCGGCGAACGCCACATGCTCGGCGCGGGTGATCGCCTGGCGGCGGAAGAACAGCACCTTGTGCGCAAGGAGCGCGCGCTTGATTGCCGCAAAAAGCGCCGGATCGCGCGACGCGTCGCCCAGATGTACGCCAGAAATCTCGGCGCCGATAGCCGGAGTGATTTGCCTGATCTTCATTGTCCTGTCTCCTGCAGTCCGCGAATCCGCGGGTGGTTTCACGGTGTTCCGTGCAACCAGTATCTGCAGCGCCCGGCGATCCGACTTGCCTGAGTGGGACATTCATTTGCTTTTTTGGGACAGCATGGAGTTGGCGTCTCCTGCGCGCCAAAAGTAGTTGTAGGCGGTGGCGCTATCCCGTCGTGTGGTGTCGAAGTATCTACAGGTAGCGCGCATCGTGCGCATCTGGCCGGCGCGACAACGCCTCGGCACATATTGCACCGCAACACCGCGACCAGTATCATGCGCGATTCAAATTTTTTGCGCACACTGGTGGCTGCGGGAAGCATGCTAGTCTCGACAGTCCGGCTGCCGGTCTGCAATGCCCTCCACGATGGGTCAGCAGGCCCAACGCCAGTGTCATCGCCGCGGCAATCGTCGGCCATCTGCCCAGGAGCACGTATTGACTCATCCGGATCGCGACCTTGAACCGTCCAGCTTGAACCCGGCCGGTGCGAAGCCCTCCCGCCGCCGGCCCGCAGGCAAGAGCCAGGCCGCTGGCCCGCTGTCGGACAAGGCGTCCATCGCCCGACAGGACGCAGAGCGTCAGGGCCAGATGCGCGCGCTGATCGCGCTCGGCCGTGAACGCGGGTATCTCACGCATGCGGATATCAACGACCATCTGCCGGACAATGTGACGCCGGCGGCGATGGACACCATCGTCAGCACGTTCAGCGACATGGGCGTAGCCGTGTACGAACAGGCGCCGGATGCCGAGACGCTCCTGTTGAACGACGCCGCCACGACGACGCCTGACGACCAGGCCGATGAGGAAGCGGAAGCGACACTCTCGACCGTCGATTCGGAATTTGGTCGCACCACGGATCCCGTCCGGCTGTATATGCGCGAGATGGGTGGCAGCGAATTGCTGACCCGCGCCGGCGAGATCGCCGTTGCCAAGCGCATCGAGAGCGGCCTGCAGGACATGATCCAGGCTATCGCCGCGTGTCCTTCCGTCGTCTCCATGATCCTGGCCGATGTGGACCGCATCATCGCTGGCGAACTGCGCATCGACGAACTGGTCGACGGCATCAGCGAACCCACCGATGGCGACGCCACGGGCGATGGCGACATCTCCGATGACGCCGCGGCCGTTGCCGACGATGCGGACACCGACGCCTCGGACGACGCCGAGGAGGCGTCCGACGATGAAGACGAGGACGCGGGTGGCGGCGATTCTGAAAAAGCGAACACTGCCCGTCTTGAACAGCTGACGACCGACAGCTTGGCCATTTTTGCACGCGTCCGTGCGCTGTTCGAACAGCTCCCCGAGGGCCCCGTCACAGGCGAGGCCCGCGCCGCCGCCATTGCGCGCGTGCGCGAGGACATCCAGCGCGAACTGGCGCCGATCCGCTTCACGGCCAAAATGATCGACAGCCTGTGCGCCAGCGTGCACAACAAGGTAGCCGAGGTGCGGACCATCGAGCGCAGCATTCTGGATATCGCCGTCGAACGGTGCGGAATGCCGCGTGAGGCCTTTATCCAGTCCTTTCCGGGCAACGAAACCGACCTGGAATGGACACATCGCGCCGCGGCGACGTCGCAACAGTTTGGCCCGGCGCTCGAACGGCATCTACCTGCCATTCAGGCCGGCCAGCAGAAACTGATCGACATCGAAGCCACGGTCGCGCTGCCGCTGCAGCAACTCAAGCAGATCAACCGCCAGATGAGCGCCGCCGAGCTGAAAATGCGGCAGGCCAAGCGGGAAATGATCGAAGCCAACCTGCGGCTCGTCATTTCCATCGCCAAGAAGTACGTGAACCGGGGGATGATGTTCCTGGACTTGATTCAGGAGGGCAACATCGGCCTGATGAAGGCGGTGGACAAGTTCGAATACCGGCGCGGCTGGAAATTCTCCACGTACGCCACCTGGTGGGTCCGTCAGGCCGTGACGCGGGCGCTCGCCGACCAGGCGCGTACGATTCGGGTACCGGTCCACATGATCGAATCCATCAACAAACTCAACCGCATCTCGCGCGAGATCCTGCAGCAGACCGGGAAGGAACCCGACCCGGCGGTCCTCGCGGAACGCATGGAGTTGTCCGAGGAAAAGGTACGGGGGATGCTCAAGATTGCGCGGCAGCCCATTTCACTTGAAACTCCGGTGGGTGAAGAGGGCGACACGACGCTCGGCGACATGATCGAGGATGACGCGGTGAGCTCACCGGCTGACGCCGCCATCATGGCCGGGCTGCGCGCACAGATCGACTCGGCCCTCAATGAGCTGTCGCCGCGCGAGGCGAAGGTCCTTCGGATGCGGTTTGGCCTCGACACGAGCATGGAGCACACGCTGGAAGAAGTCGGCAAGCAATTCGACGTGACCCGCGAGCGCATCCGTCAGATTGAAGCCAAGGCCATGCGCAAGCTCAAGCATCCCAGCCGGGCTGACAAGCTCAGGGCATTTCTCGACCGTTGAGCGAAGGCGGCGCCTCCGCCGTTGGGGCCCCGAGCACGGAACGTCCCGCACAAGCATCCAGGAGCCGGGCCCGAATTTCGGGCCCGCATTTTTTTGGTACCATCCTGCCGCAAAACCAGCACGCATACTCGGGCACGCGGCACTATGGACAAGAAAAACGGTTGGACGGTGAGATTTCTAACGATTCCGGCGGCAACAGCCTGCTTGCTGTCGGTGGCCTGCACGACAACAGCGCCGTCCCATACCGGTCCCAATACTGGTCGCCAACTATCGACCTACGATATGTCGACGGAATATGCGACCGAGTACTCGCCGGACGGGTTCACATTGCTGGTCTACCACAGATATCAGCAATTCACGATGCTACGCAGCACCGCGGCGGCCGAGTGCAAGGCGGCGGCCGGCAATGTGGCGACGAGCGTTGCCGATCGTTGGAACCGGAAGCTCGCGCCCGTGGACGACAGTCGCGTGGAGCTGACCACCAGTCGGAATTGGCTGGGCAAGATCACCGCATGTTCCGCGAAAGTACCGGTTGTCTGGGAACGCTGAGCCGGACCCATACCGACTTCAAGACCGCGGTTCCGACAGTAACGACAGAATGCGCGGATCATGCTCGACCCGCTGCGCTTCAACGATCCGCGCCTTCGTCACGTCAGGGTGAGCCGGATTGAAGAGATAGTTCGACGCGTAGGGCACCAGGACACTCGGCACCTTCAGGAGCAGACTGGATCGGACGGAGAGCCATTCGGTCCCGGCGTTTTTCGACCAACTCGCGTCTTCCTTCCAGTTTTGTGGCAGGTCCGGGATGTTGGCCACCGCCACTGCGTCATCAATCTCGACTTTCAAGAGTTGATAGTTCGTGGGAAGGTCCTCGATCCGCGACACTTCGTGGTGAACCAGCACCTCGAGGAACGCTAGTGCCGGATGCTCGGCCAGGTACACAACGGGCTGGCCCGGGAAATGCCAGCGCCCTCCCGCCCGCAATCCGCCAACACCTTTGAGATCGGCATAGTTACTGATTCGCCAAAGGATCATCAGGCAAAGTACCCCTCGTCGATCTGCACCAATTGCTCCTCGACAAGGTGGGCACCCTGCTCGGTTCCGGCCAACGACAACGGGGCGATGCCGCCGAGCCGCTGCTGCCTGGACCGCAGCCAACGCAGACCGCGCTCCATGTCGCCAAAGGTGTTGGCAGCCTGAGCCAGGATCCGGGCGAGGCGAATAGCCTTGTCCGATTCTTCGACGGTAAGGGATTGGCCTTTTTCACGGCGATGACTGAGCGTCCGGCGGGGAATGATGAACGTGATCTCTTCCCACGACAGACCGGCCTCCAGCAGACGCTCCAGAATATCGACCGGGAGCCGATCGTTGGCCAGGGTGGCAAGGTCCGCCCCCGTGCGCACTTTTGTGCTCAAAAAAACACTTAATCGATCGAGGTAACGCTCGTAAGGCGCTTGCGCGCCCGTAGGGCGGAAGGCAATGGTCTGCATGGCGGGCTCCGGCATTTGCCACCATGATAGTGGCAAATTGCCAAAGAGACAATCGCTTAGCAAGAGCGGGCCGCGATATCTCTCCGGGCGACGCCAGTTCCGCTAGGGCTGCGTTTCACGCCCGCCAAAGCAAAACCCCCAAGCTTTAAGGGCTTGGGGGTTCTGGGTATAAGAGCCTGGCGATGACCTACTTTCACACGGGTAGTCCGCAC
>NZ_JBYPSB010000019.1:0-90713 GCF_057815095.1 Cupriavidus sp. 86D6
ATCACAGTGTGCCAGCATCGCAAGCTCACCCGGGTGTCAAGACGGCCTCCAGCGGGCCGTTACGATGATCCAGGCGGTCCACTAGGAGCACCACGTCCGCCACCTCCGAAGCCGAGGCCGCGCCGCGAGCGCCCATCGCGACGCCAACATCAGCGGCGGCCAGGGCAGGCGCATCGTTGACACCGTCTCCCACCATAATGACCAGCCCATCCTGCCGGGCGGCCCGAATCCGCTCGAGTTTCTGGGTCGGCGATTGTGTCGCATAGACCTCCTCAATACCTAGCATTGCCCCCAGGGCTTCCGCCAGATCCTGCCGGTCCCCTGTCAGCATGGCCTGTCGCGCAAATCCCTCGCGCCGCAAAAGCCGCAATGCACGAGGGGTCTCAGCCCGTATAGCATCCGCCAGTGCCAGGATGCCAACCAGTTGACCATCGACGGCCACGAACACCGCCGACATGCCGCCCATGCGGATACGCTGGTCTATCGCGCCGGCCCAGAGCGGCAGACTGGCATCACCGACCACATAGGCGCTGGAACCCATCCTGACCAAACGACCGTCGACAATCCCCTCGACACCTGCGCCCGCCTGCTCTTTCACACCCGCTGGCGTGGCAAGCGCCATGCCACGCTCGCGCGCGGTCGTCATCAGCGCATCGGAGATAACATGCGACGATCCCTGACCTAGCGATGCAGCAAGGCCGAGCAGCGTCTCGGTCGACTCGCCCGGCGCGCTAGCCATCTCGGCAAGCCGCGCCGCGCCGCGGGTAAGTGTGCCGGTCTTGTCGAAGAACAGGATGCTGGCGCGCGCCAGGCGTTCCATCGCGCCGCCGCCCTTCACCAGTACACCGTGGCTTGCGCAACGCGACAATCCGGACACCACGGCAACCGGTACACCCAGAATCAGCGGACACGGCGTGGCCACGACCAGTACCGCCAGCACGCGCAAGGCGTCTCCGCTCCATAGCCAACTGGCACCCGCGACGGCCAGCGCCACAACGTTAAGAACAAGGCATAACGATCGGCCAGGCGCGTCAGCGGGCTGCGTTCGGCCTGTGCCGCCGCGACCATACGCAGAATTCCGGCAAACATACTCTCCGACGCCGTGGCACGCGCAACCATTTCCAGCACGGACCCGGCGTTCAGCACACCGCTGCAAACGGCTTCCCCAGCAGCCCGCCGCTGGATTGTGGCCACTCCCGTCAGGGCAGATTCATCAAGATCGCCAGCGCAGGCCAACACACCGTCGACGGGCAGCACCTCGCCATGCCGCACCAGAAGCCGATCGCCTGGGCGAACCTCATTCACGCCCACGGACACCCAGTTGCCTTGTTCCTGTCGGATAGCCTGGCGAGGAGCATGCCGGAGCAATGCGGTCATCTCGCGTTGCGCGTAGTCTTCCAGCGCACGGCCACTGGCCAGCATCAGCGAGATAACGGCCGCCACGAGGAATTCGCCGAGGCTCAGCGCAACGACCACCGACGCCAGGGCCAGCAGCCACACCGGTTTCCTTGCGAAACACGGCCTTGGCGCTCGTGACGGCGAGCGCGATGACGTTGGGCAACGTCCCGAGCAGCCAGACGCCGTCGGCGATCCCCGAGCCACGCCCGCGCGACAAATCCACCCGCAAGCGTGACGGCCGAAAACACTGTTCCGGCGCTATTGACCATTCTGGCACCCGACATCCTGATCGTGCCCCCAGTACATGACAGCTCGCGCCTTCCTCAGCGCACACCATGCCTGGCTCACGCGCTAACAGCGACGGCCGGACGTTTTCCCTCTTCAAGATACATGGTGCGTGCCAACGTGCCAACGATTGTGTCTGCCATCCGCATCATGAGATTTACGCTACGAATCATTCGCATTTCGTCTTACACCTTCGCTGGACTTGCGGATCAACTGGACTGGCCTCCGTGCACATAATCTGAAATAGATCATGCGCTGGCTGCGCGCCGCCAGCCGGCCGTCCGCGAGGGCTGCGCACGGCGTGCTAGTGTGACAACAAGACCGGCGTCGTCATCGTGCGCAGCAGGGTCCGAGTGGCGCCGCCAAGCACGACTTCACGCATTCTCGCGTGACCATACGCGCCCATTACAAGCAGATCCGCATCCGAATCCGCAAGGCGGGACAGCAGCAGTTCGCCTGGCTCGGCATCGTTGTCCAGCATCGACTCCGAAAGGGTTGCATGAATGCCATGATCATGCAGCCACGCGACGGCATACTGGCCTGGCGAGCACCACGGATCTTCCCAACGATCCGGCGCCACGCATTGGACGATCTCGACGGAAGTGGCGCGCGCAAGAATCGGCAGGGCGTCGCG
Source organism: Cupriavidus sp. 86D6 (assembly GCF_057815095.1). NCBI lineage: Bacteria > Pseudomonadati > Pseudomonadota > Betaproteobacteria > Burkholderiales > Burkholderiaceae > Cupriavidus > Cupriavidus sp. 86D6. Next base: position 2,318 of record NZ_JBYPSB010000019.1, read on the forward strand.
AATGGCACGCGCCGCCTCGCCCCTGCCATTCCACGCCACCACCACCCGCTGCCCTATCGTTGGGAACGACCCCGTGTGCGGCACCACCAGGACTGGACGTCCGCAGCGCAGGATGATCTCGTCGACCGCCTGGTGATCGCCAGACGCCATCCGGTCGGTGGGATCGGTCTGTCCCAATACGATCAAGTCGGCCAGCCGAGACGCCACAAGAACGGCCGACTGACTGCCCGACTCCGATTCACGCCATTCCGTCGTAATACCTACTCCGGAAGTCGCGCCCTCAAACGCAGTCCTTGCCGCCCTGCACGCCTGATCGTGCCAGGTGTTGAAAGACGCGAGATAGCGATCGCCATCTATCAAGCCCCGAATGTCATTGGGATCTGGCCGGGCGGTAGCGAACAAGCCAATGAGCCGTGCCCCATTGGCCAGAGCCAGTTGCGTGGAAAGGTGCACACGTTGATGCAGGTGTCGGCTGCCATCCAGGTGTACGAGGATCGTGGCGAAGTCCATGACGAAACACTCCTTCCAGGCTCCAGGCCTGCTGCCCGCACTGTATATGCCGGCAACCGCCACCACTTGCGATACGTCAAGCCAACACGTTCAGTGCCCGCAAAGCCTCACACGACGAGGCCTTGCATCCGAGGGCAGCGGGCCATTGATCTTTGTCAACGGGACGGGATGTACACCACCTAGCATGACATCGCCTTTCCCAATTTTTCAGGAGACGATGAAATGGCCGAAACAGAGAGCAAATTGCCTGTCACAAAGGACCAACAGGAAATGATGCAGTCCTGGATGCCGCGCGCGTGGCACCCCTTGGAAGGCCTGCGTCGCGAGGTTGATCGTCTGTTCCAGACCTTCGATCGAGACTTCAAGCTGACCTCGTTCCCCCGGCTGACGCAGGGCCTCGCATCCGCCATGCCCGACATGGGGTTGATGTTCTTGGCAGGTCCCGCCGTCGATTTCGTAGAAACCGACAAGGGCTACGAAATCACGATGGAATTGCCGGGACTTGATGAGAGGAGCATTGAAGTGAATTTGTCAAACGGAGGGCTCGTCGTCAAAGGCGAGAAGCGTGTCGAGAAGGAGGAAAAGAACAAAGACTATTTCCTCCATGAGCGCCACTACGGCTCGTTCGAGCGCGCATTCCGCGTGCCCGAGGGCGTCGACGTCGAGCAAATTGACGCAGCGTTCAAGAACGGCGTATTGACAGTGACCCTGCCGAAGACGGCCGAAGCCCAGAAGCCGGAGAAGAAGATCGCAATCAAGTCCGTATAACGCTTCTTGTTCGGGGCGGTCGCAACTTCTGCCAACGACGCCCGCCTTTTGGTGACAGACAGTTGTTCTGCCCCAGCGCATCGCACGTCGTTCATGCTGACGGCGGCGAAAAGCGATTTGCCCATGCCGAATAACGGGGGATCCCATGATTAAGCATCAAGCTACCGCAGAATAAATTCGTCGCGAGATACTGCGCCGGCTGCAAGATAATGCCGATCTCGGGGAGACATGCTGGGGATGCCAGATCCCTCTTCCCAAACAGACAATGACGGCCGGACAAGCCTGCAACTGGATGATCGACGCCTTCCCCGGCGTCAATGCGCCCTGCCTTGCACTGGTCGAGGCCGTCACGCGCGAGGTAATGCGGGAGTACGATCTAGCGGGAATCAGTCCAAAATCGTTTCTATTTGCTTTCCAACGCCCCCTTGCATACGCGGGCAGGCGTGCATATAAAGGCCGCCAACTTCAGTGACATCGAGATCGATCACAGATATCGATTGCTGGTCGAGGCTGTCAGTGATTATGCGATTTCCATGCTCGACGCCAGCGGCAATGTGACGAGTTGAAACCTCGGCGCCCAGAGAATCAAGGGGTTCACCTCCGACGAGATCATCGGCCGACATTTCTCGGTCTTCTGCACGAAGGAAGACCTGGGGGCCGGAAAACCGGTGCATTTGCTGTGCACAGCGGCAACCACGGGACGCGCACAGGACAAGGGCTGGCGCGTTTGAAAGGATGGCAGCCAGTCTTGGGCCGACGTTACCATCACCGCCGTGCGCAAACACGATGGGACACTTCTGGGCTACGCCAAGATCACGCAGGACCTCACTGCCCGGCACAGGCTATCGGAGTTGGAAGGCTCCGCGTCCACCTCGGCATTGGTGCAGCAGGCCAGGGAGAACGAGCAAAAGCGAATCGCGGGAGAACTGCATGACGACCTGGGTCAGCAAATCGTTGCCATGCAAATGACGGTCTCGCTCCTTAAGAAGCCCTAACAAAATGATCTTGCAGGGCTGTTAACTTCAGGTGATCTTTGTTAACCTTTGCGTTGTTTAGTCAGCGCAAAGGACATGGCAAAACCAATACTCGACGACGAACTGTGGGCACTCATCCAGCCACTGCTACCGCCTCCGAAAGCTCGGCGAGCTCGTTACCCCGGGCGCAAACCGCTGGACGACCGAGCCGTGCTCACGGGCATCCTTTTCGTCCTTCAGTCCGGCATTCCCTGGGAGATGCTGCCCCAGGAAATGGGATGTGGCTCCCGGCATGAGTTGCTGGCGACGTCTGCACGCATGGCAGAAAGCCGGCGTTTGGGACCGTTTGCACGAGGTACTCCTGGCCAAGCTGCGCGCAGCGGACCGCCTCGATTGGTCGCGTGCCGTCGTCGATTCCTCTTCCATCCGTGCTGTGGGGTCGGGTCAAAAACAGGACCCAACCCCACGGATCGCGCGCGACCAGGTTCAAAGCACCACCTCCTGACGGACGCGCAAGGCATTCCACTGTCACTGATACTGACTGGCGAGAACCGCAACGACATCACCCAACTGCTACCGCTGATCGAAGCGATTCCTCCGATCCGTGGCAAACGTGGCCGGCCCCTGTCAAAGCCCAGCATCGTCCAGGGTGATCGGGGATATGACCACGACAAGTACCGCAAACCTCTGCACGCCGCTGGCATTGCTACTGAGATAGCCCGTCGCGGCGAGCCGCACGGCAGTGGGCTTGACAAGACCCGCTGGGTCGTTGAACGAACCATCGCCTGGCTCCACAACTTCAAGCGATTGCGTGTGCGCTTCGAACGCCTCGCAATCATCCACGAAGCCTTTCTGAAAATGACCTGTTGCATCATCTGCTGGCGCCACCTCAGAAAGTCATTTTGTTAGAGCTTCTAAGGCCGACATGTCGTCAGCCAGTACCGAGCGCGCCAGCTCCGCTCAAGCCGAGGCGCTCGACGATATCAGCCATCGGCTCGAAAACATGACTTCCCCCGTGCGCATGATCGCGGCGAATCTGCGCCCCGCCCTCCTCGACGATCTCGGTCTGGATGCGGCAATCGACTGGATCGCGCATGAGGTGGAGCATCGTCACGGTCTACGGGTGCAATGCCAAATCGACGAGACGATCGGAATGGTGGACGAGCGGGCCGCGATAACGCTTTACCGAGTGGTGCGAAGCTCGATCTTGAAAAGATGACTTACAGCGCCGCCCGCCAGATCGATCCGGCGCAATCGCAGTCGCGGAGAAAGGAAAACAAAATGCCGTGGCGACATGCCTTTGCCAGCCCGATCGCGCCCGTCGATGCTCGCCTACTTGCTCTGTCCTTCCGAATACGGATCGAACTTCCCGGATCTCGCCACATCATCCGGTTGCGGGCGCTCGTCAGGGAATTTTTTCGCGCCGGAAGACGCCGTCTTCTCACGTACGCCGTCAGTGTAGGGATCGAACTTCCCAGAGCGTTGTGTCGATGACTTCTTGGCTTCCTTTGACGGTGCTGCGTTGCCCGTTGGCGCGTGTGCCCCGCCATAAAGATCGCCACCATCGGTGTAGTTCTTCTGCGCGTGCGCGGCGGATACGGCCAGCGAACCCATGACCACCGCAGCCATCGCACTCAGTGCAAGCTTTCGTTTCATCGCAACTCCTTACAAGAAAGTCTGTTCCTGCATTCAGCGTAGGAAACCTGACTGCCGGGACCTTGACACATATCAAGCGAGGAGAATCCGAGAGACCTAGCCTTGAGTTGGGAAGACTTGCATCCCAATGACCCCAACTACCGGTCACGCGCCATGAACGACATTGCTGTGCTTTTCTACTCTCGTAGCGGTACCACACGACTGGCTGCCCAAATGCTCGCCGATCGTCTGGACTGCCCCCTATTTGAAGTCGAGGACACAGTCAGTCGCGCTGGCTTCCGGGGCGACCTACGATGCGTCATCGACAACCTTCTGCGCCGGCACGTGCCCTATCGCTACGCCGGCCCACCCTTGTCCGAGTACGCAAACCTTGTCATTATGGCGCCCGTCTGGGTCGGTCATCTCGCCGCACCGATGCGCAGCTTTCTGAGGGATCAGCGCCCGTTAGGGCGCGGCGTGGCGGCCGCCGCCGTGATGGCCGCGCGCGGCGGGTTCCGCGCTACCGAGGAAATTGCCGAAGCACTGGGTCGTACTCCGCACCCCGTGATGGTGTTGTTGCAGCGTGATGTCATCAGCGGCGATGCACGCCCCGACATCGACGCATTTGCAACGGCGCTGATTTCCCAGCCGACAACCGATCCCGGTACCTCTCCGCGCCCTGCATGGCTGTCGCCAAACGAAGCCTAGCGCGCATGCCACCGCGGGAGGGCCGACAGTAATGAGCAAACTGCTGCCTTCCCGTCGCCGACGGGCTGATTTGTGCCACATCAAGGGCCATATGCAAGAGTCTTCTAGATTGACGCATGCAGGGCCATCGTTCGATGGCCCTGCATGACCGAGACAGGAGAATGGAATGAAAACTGACATGGAACTCAAGCAGCTTATCGATGAGGAGCTCGACTGGGATCCCCGCGTAGCTGCCGCCGGTATCGGTGTCGAAGTGCACCAGGGAATCGTGACCCTCTCCGGCCACGTTGGTACGTACGCGGAAAAGATTGCCGCGGAATCCGCCGCCGAGCGCATAAGCGGTGTCAAAGGTGTCGTGGTCAAACTTGAGGTGACGCCGAAGTCAACGCTGGGCGACGAAGCTGTCGCGCTGGCCGCACGTAATGCGTTGCAATGGTATGTGCATGTGCCTGCCGAGAATCTGCACGTGGAAATCGAAAAGGGCTGGATTACGCTCCGTGGCACCGTCCAATGGGGCTTTCAACGCCGTGCGGCGGAAAACGCGGTCAGCCATATCCGCGGCGTGGTTGGTGTATCGAACCTGATCCGTGTCGTGCCGAAGATCGTGCCCGAGGCAATCGAAGGAAAGATCGAATCCGCGCTTCGGCGTCATGCGGAACGTGAAGCCCATCACATCTCCATCAACGCAAACGCCGGCGTCGTCACGCTAGAAGGAACCGTCGACTCGCTGGCCGAGCGCCGAGCCGCTGCCGGCGCCGCATGGTCCGCACCAGGCGTTTCCGATGTCGTCAACAATCTCCGCATACGATAGCCGACATCCAACATGCCTTACGTCAATACCCCCTCGAAGACCGAATGCGTGCGTGTGCCCGCCTATTCTGGTTTGAGTCCTGTCTTGGCGCGCCCTCGTTTCCCGCTTCCGATGGATTGATTCCATTGGATCCGATGCTGCGTCGGCGATACTTTGACCATCAGGATCAGCCGCCACAGCCGGTGGCTCAAGCACGCACGCAGCCTTTGGGGAAACGTCAAGGCATTCAAGACAGCCTGCATCGCCGTGCGCGCGTCCTGGCTCGGCCAGTGCGACATACTGATGCGGATTCGCGGATTGGCAAGCGCCATCTCCGAGCCACAGCAGACGGAACACCCTGCAGGGCCGCCGCGGGCTACAGCCCGGTCATGATTCGATCAATATCGATACCACACGGGATTCTCCGCCAGTGACACCAGTCACGCCACCAGCGTGGCTGGTGCAAGAACTGGTCTGGCGCGGTCCAGATCGATCGCTCTTATTTGCAGCAGAAAAACTTGCAGCATAAAACCGACGGTTATCGCGAGGCTTCCCCTAGCGCCTCGCCGGGAGCAGTCTCATGCGTGCGCGGCGCCTCCCTGACCAGAAGCACCGGCACGGCGGAGGATCGCGCCAATGATTCGGCTACGCTCCCTAGAAATACGCGCCTCAGTCCGTGACGCCCGTGGGTGCCCACCACCACTACGTCGGCGTGCGATGCGTTGATCTGCTCCAAAATCTGCCCGGCGACATCACCCAGACAGATGATGTTATCGATCAATGTCGTCGTGCACTTTACGCCGGCCTGTTCGGCCGCGCCTGCAGCGTCGCGCAAGAGATTCTTACCGTACTCCAGCAGTTCCGGAATGATATCCGCCCGGATTCCGTAACCGCTGTCGTACTGCAAGAACGAGTAGTCAATTACGTGCACGACTTCTAGTTGCGCACGGCATGCCGCCGCGAGCCCGATCGCCTCAGTCAGCGCACGCATGGCGCAGGCGCCGCCGTCAACGGCGACAGAACATGGTGATACATCGACCGTCTCCCAATCCATTCGCCCGGGCATGATGGCCAGTGCTTTGCGTAACGACCTGTCAGTTTCGATTCTGGTATAGCAGGTCGACCTGTAGTTGATTTGTGTCAACCCACGTTCGACCTACGATCAGCCCACGCTCAAGCGCGCGCCACACGCGATTTCACCTGTTCGATAAGTTCGAACACCATCATCCCCGCCGGCATGGCTAGGACGAAACCGGCGGCCTTCGGATATCCCGCTCCCAACGCCACCAATGCGGGCCCAGGGCAGAAGCCCGCCAGCCCCCAGCCGATGCCGAAGGCGGCACTGCCAAGGATCAGGCGCCATGTGATCGACGTGCTGGAGGGCCACTGCATCGGTAATCCGAACCACGAACGTGCACGGCGCCGGGCGATCAGAAATCCGAGTGCGGCCAGCGAGATCGCACCGACCATGACAAAAGCGAGCGAAGGGTCCCACACGCCGGCAAGGTCCAGGAAGCCCAGGACCTTGGCAGGGTTCGCCATGCCCGACACCATCAGGCCGAGCCCAAATACCAGCCCAGCTACCCACGCAGTGATCGTGCCCATCTCAGGCTCCCAGCAAATGACGTTGTACGAAGACGGTCAGGAAGCCGGCTGCCATGAAGGTAAGCGTGCCGGAAATCGACCGTACCGAACCGCGCGAGATTCCGCACACGCCGTGCCCACTGGTACATCCGCTTGCGTATCGCGTGCCGATGCCCACGAGCAAGCCGGCCACCAGTACTTGGGTCCAGCCAGCCTCGATGCTGGCAACGGCAGGATGACCCGCCAGGCGGCCCAGCACCGGTGCGGCGAGCAGCCCCGCAAGGAAGGCAATGCGCCACGCCATGTCGCGGCGAGGCATGCCCAGCAATCCGCCCAGGATGCCGCTGATGCCGGCAATGCGGCCGTTGAAAAGAATCAGCACGGCCGCCGCCAAGCCGATAAGAAGCCCGCCCGCGAGCGACAGCGATGGGGTGAAGTGATCAAGATCCAGCATCATGGGTTTTCCTATTCGATATTTACTCCTGAACCGCGGACATCGGGAGGTGCGAGAGGTTCCGACAGGCGCAATCGGCTCGTGTCGACGACGGCCGGCGCGGGCCGCCAAGAATCTGTGGCAACGTCGAATTGTCGCTGCCCGATGCGCCCGGCAGGACCACGAACCGGCTTTACTGTCTGGCATCAGACATGCCATGTTATCAGCCGCGCGCGGCTTCACCTTTCACCAGAATGACAGGGCACGGCGCATGAGCGATGACACGGCCCGCCACGGAACCGACGATGGCATCGAAGAACGCACCCCGGCCGTGAGTACCCATCACAATCGCCGACGCATCGACGGATCGTGCAAATTCGACGATGCGTTCTGGCGCGAATCCAGTGAGCGCGTGCTGCTCGAACGATACGCCGCCGAGGTTCAGGATCTCGGCGGCCGAGCGCAATGTCCGGCTGCTTTCATCCGCGTGCCATTCTGCCAGGTCGGTCGCGCTGATGTATGACTTCACCTCGCCCGACACGTCCGGCATGCAATGAATCAGATGGACGATCAATGGTCCCTTCAGCAATTTTCCGGCGGCCACAAATTGCGCCGCCGCATCGCTGTACGTTGACCCATCAGCGGCAAGTACGATGGATTGCATTACAGACTCCTTGAATCGAGGACGGCAACACACTTGTTCGGCGCACAGCACTGAAAAGGACACTAACGCGACACGGTGATTCTAAAACCGGTGTACCCGCCCTTGTTTTGACAAGGTAAGCGATCTATCCTCCATCGATTTGGGCTGGATCAAGGAAAAGGTCTTTGTCCTTCGCAGAGTACGGGGAACGGCGTGATTGTTATCATCGCATTATCGGCATGTTCGAGCGGGTGCACCCGAGACCTATTTCAAGGGACAACAGGGTCGTCTTTCATCCTAACCAACGAATGCCGGCGAAGGATGCCTTGTTTGTCAAAGGACAGTACCAGGCTGTACTTGGCGCTCCAAGCGGCTTCCCTGCGCCGCATCGGGACATAACCCTGATGGTTGTGGTCAAGCTGATAAGTCAGGATGCGGCCATCTTCCCACACCGCGCTCGGCTCGGCCAATTTCATGTACACGTCCTCCCGGGTTGTGACGCCGTCCTGCAGGAATGTCAGAAGGTGTGGATCGCCTGGAGGATAGCTCGCGCAAGCGGTGAGGATCGCCAATAGGATGACAATGGCACGGCGACGGGCCCAGATAGTTTTCATCGTCAATCATCTCTTCGCAAGACGCTCGGCTTGGCTCGCTTGTGGTTTACCGCAACTCTCGCAACGTTCAAGATCCCGCTGTCTTGCAGTTACATGCCAAATCGAAAATGCCCGCTGTGCAGCAAGATGCTGTGGGCGCCGGTCATCTCGAACAGTCCGCGGGCCATCGTCTCGATGGCACCCTTGTGCTTCTGATAGGCCACGAACAGGTCTTCTGGCTGACATGATCGCGCACCGAAATGGTCCTCCAGAGCTTCGGCCGTAATGCCGTAGCACGCCGGCGCACCATCGACGTGCGCCTGGCACTGAAGGCTTGGGCCTGCGGAGCAGTAGGTGGGCAACATGACTGAAAACTCGATTGTGCTCATGATGTGTTCGGTGAAATGTCGCCGTACCCTGAGATGTCACCTTCCCTAGACTAGGCGTTGGCGGGATCGGTGATTTGATTCACCGCAAGGGCGGAAGCATCGCACCACGCCGCGCGTGGGTTGCGCGCCGCCTGTCCGGTAGTGGGCGACATCGAAGCCGTAACTGGCGCCGTTGGTGACAGCTCGCCCTGGCCCCTTATCGTTGCATGACAAATCGCCTTGCGCTGTATCAACTGCCACCGCCCATGCGGACATAAAGTAAAGTCCAACGCGGCAACGCAATCACAAAGCGGATTCGATCATGAGCTTCCTTGGCAGTCCCCGCTCCTGGGTCAACGTCATGATCCTCGCTGCCTTCACCGCATCGGCCGGAACGGCCGGCGCCCAAGCGTCTGCGTCTGCAAGCACGCCCAAGACCGCCCTGCAGCAGGGCGCCACCAGCATTCCGTACCTGTCGGGCGGCATCGGCGCCGACGATGTGGCCCGCATGCGCGCGCTCGCGCCGCAGTTCAACGTGCACCTGCGGTTCCAGGATCGGTCGGATGGCGCGTCGCTTGCGGACGTCAAGGTGCTGCTGCTCAATGCGCGACACGAACGCGTCCTGCGCGTGGTGAGCGAGGGGCCGCTGTTGTATATGCGGGTGCCGCCCGGCCAATACTATCTGGCGGCGGTGTACCAGGGCATCATCCAGGAACACGCGCTGATCGTTGGCCGCAAACCAGTAGATCTGACCATCTCGTTCACAATGAATAGCGAGGAAGGCACTTGGCAGTACTGCAAGCGCCAGGCCAACCTGTGCGAAGGCATCACCCCGTAAGTGCGTGGCACGTCGAGGGCGGATGACGAGGCGAACACATGCGGGCGCGGAATCGGCGGCAGCCTCGCTCTGCGGAACATGAACCGGCCGCCTTCAGACAAGCAAGCCGTCGGCTTCGGTGAAGAGATTAGTGGCGTCGGCTGCCCGCCAAGGTCGAAATGGCACCGATGGCGGCAGACAGCAAGGCCACCGTGCCGATGCACCGCCATGGGTGCTCATGCACGTAAGCGTCGGTGGCCTTTGTGAACTCGCGTGTACGCTGGCGCGCGCCTTCGCGCAGCATGCCCATGCGTTGACGGAAGTCTTCCACGCGTCTTTTCATATCGGCATGGGCCGCGGCCGAGCGGCCAGATGCTTCGCTGGCCACCTCGCGCAATAACGCTTGCGCATCGGCAACCAGAACGTTGAGATCATTGATCAGGGCATCGCGGTAGGCGGGAAGCGTGGCGTGCACATCGTCGTTCATCTTGCGTCTCCTTTGGGTCATGCATGGTTCGTTTGGCAATGCACGAAGCGTAGGTGGCAAGGGCGACCGAGAGTTGGGATAGATCAAGGAACATGTGGTGTCATGGATCGCGCCCGCGGTACTAGACGATGAAATCAGACATGTAACCGCAGAAGCTGGTCAGCGATGCACTGGAATGAGACCCGCCATCCTCGCGCGCCCGATCGGCGAGTCTCCGACGCCGGGTCCCCCGCCTACATGTTGGAAAGCTCGGATAGGCCAGGGCGAGGCAAGTCACGTGGCATCGTCGATGCGCCCCCCAATTGATCGTTATCAAACAGCTATGGGTTTTAGCGCACTAACGATTTGACAGTGGCTATCTTCACTAGGCAAAAGACGAGACACAAACAGTTGCCGCTGCCACCGGAGACATGCCATGTTGAGTGCCCATGAAATCGCCGCGTTGATGGTGCTGGGATCGCTGGGGTCGTGCCGCGATATCGATCCGCGCGATCTGGCCGCGCTTGCCACCCGCCGCTTGGTCGATATGGCCGACGCACCGACCGCGTCTCCCTCGGCGCACCTTACCCCGGCCGGGTATCAGGTCTTGGGTGCCATTCACCGCGCTTCGGGGGTGCGGTCGTTGCTGCGGATCGCGTAGCCATTGCGGCATCGGCGAATGCCGGCGCGAGTCAGGCAATCCTGACAGCCGTGCCAAGAAACCTGACGCGCCACACAGCGCCATTCCCACATTGCGCATCGTAATCAGGTGACGCGTTTGCCGGCATGCGCTGATATGTGCCAATACCCGGGCTGACCAATACTCCAGCCACACCCCGGCAACGCCGCGCGAATTCCATAAAGCAACAGGCCGCGCGTCCGTGCCCTCGGTGCCAACCGGCGGGAGATGGAAATGGACGATATGGACATCGCGCCAGCGGCAACCAACCGCGCGCCACAGACGCTGCGGGAAGGCTCGCACCTGGTCACGCCGCGACGCTGGTATCGCCATCATGGCATCTACATCGGCAACGGACAGGTGGTGCATTACGCGGGATTCAAGTCATTGCTGCGTCGAGGCCCCGTGGAATGCGCCACGCTCGAGGCCTTCGCCGACAGCCACGGTTTCGAGGTTGTCACTGTGCAGCAGCACGCCCGTTACAGCGGAGCTGATGTGGTCCGTCGCGCCACTTCGCGACTGGGCGAGGACACCTATCACCTGCTACGCAACAACTGCGAGCATTTCTGCAACTGGTGCGTACATGGCGCGTCCACCAGCTCGCAGGTTGAACGATTGGCACACGAGCCGCTTCGCGCCCTACTCGCTGCCGTGTGCCTACTGCATGCGTGGATGAGGGCGCGCGTGTACACCGGGCGCGGCGGCAACTTTCTTTCTAACCGTCATGGAGAGCAAACATCATGAACACCGTAAGCTACAACTATCGGGGCTTTCATGTCACCCTGCGTCCCGACCCGTGCACCCCGAGGTTCGCATCCTTTCGCGAGACGACGATATGGGCGTGTGCTTTACCCCGCGCTGGGGCCCATTGGCGCCGGTGGCCTCCGAAACCAAGCAGTGGCTGCAAGGCTACGCGGCCGGCCTGATCGACTGCGAACTCGCCGGAGGCTTCGGCATCCTGCTCCAGCGCGACGCTCAGCTAAGGCAAGAGCGCGGCGATTGTGTGGCGGCAGCCGGAGGCGGCCCGTGGTCTGACGCGGCTTCGACGCTCTTGCGCGGCCGGCTCGCACAGCTTCCCGCGCTCAGCGCGCCGATCAATCCTTGACCGAGCAGGTCAGCGAAAGCTGAATTGGAGCGGGGGCAACCGAGTTCATCGACTCTCATTCATTACTGCCTACGCTGCCGAACGGATCTGGATACGCTTCTGCGGCGTGGCTTCCTTCTTGGGCCGCACCGGCCGCAGAACACCGTCGGCGTAGGTGGCGTCAACTTTCGATTCGTCGATCGGCGTCCAACGTGAAGGCTCGGCGCATGGCGCCGCTGTAGCGCTCGTGGCGGATCACACGTTCGCCATCGCCGCTGCTCGGTCGTGCGCTCGACCCTGGCAGCAATCATGACCGTGCCGCGATCGACGTTGATATGGATGTCCTCGTGTTTCACACCGGGCAAGTCGGCGGTTATCGTGTAGCTGCCGTCTGAATCGGTCACATCGACCTTGAACACCATGCCGGCGTCGGCGGCGCCGAGGAACGCGCGCAGCATGCCCTGCATCATGTCGCTGCTCGGTTCGATGGAAAGCGGATCGTAATGTCTGAGGCTGGTCATCGTAGATTCCTTCATTCAACTGCCGGCAACTCCGGCTGTCCTTAGCATGGCAGTCCATGGCGACCGGCCCTTGCGTCGCGTCAAGCGCTGGGGCGCCAGTTTTTCAGATCAGCGTTTGATGAGACAACACGACCCGTCGTCTCGGCGAGGAATGTTTGGGGTCAGCCGCAGCAGAGTGCGGCGAGCACAATAAGTTATCTATAAAGCATACGCACGCCGATTAAGTGCGGTTATGTGGGCGGATGGGCGCCCGCATCCCTTGCGCCAGTCGCGCAGGCGTTACGCATCTTCTATATTTTGATTAGCAGACCACTGCCGCCTTAGGAAAAGAGGAAAATACGCCTTTCGGCATTAAGCATCCCTTAAGAGTGGCCCGACATGACCCAAGACACGCCCCTTCGCAGCGATGCGACGCACCTGTCCGCCCAGATCTCGGGCAACGAGGCGTGTTTGGCAGCCATCGTGCGGACTTCCATGGAGGCGATCATCTCGATCAACGAACAGCAGCAGATCGTGCTGTTCAACCCAATGGCCGAGGCGCTGTTTGGGATTGCCGCGCAAGATGCCATCGGTAAGACACTCGACCTCCTGCTGCCTGAGCGTTTTCGCTCGGCGCACACCCAGCACGTGCGCCGTTTCGGCGTGACTGGGGTCTCGGATCGGCAGATGGGCCTGCAGCGTACGCTCTATGCGCTGCGCCACGACGGTAGCGAATTTCCCATCGAAGCTTCCATCTCGCAGACGAACGACGGCCAGGGACGCAAGCTGTTCACCGTCATGCTGCGCGACATCACCGAGCGCGTGCGCGCAGAAGCCGCGTTGCGGCACTCGCGCGAGGAGCTGCAAGCGCTCTCCGATAGCATCCTGGCAAGCCGCGAGGAAGAAAAGCGCCGCGTCGCCCGCGAACTGCATGACGACATCGGGCAACGCCTGAGCGCGTTGAAGATGGACCTTGCCATGCTGGAGGGCGACCTGCGCGAAGCCGGCACGGCGTCGCATTGCCTGAGCCGCGCGGCGGCCATGCATGGCGGCATCGATGCCGCTATCGCCGCGGTCCGGCAGATTTCCGCGGACCTGCGCCCCGCTCTGCTCGACGAACTAGGGCTGGCTGCGGCGCTGGACTGGCTGAGCAAGGACTTCAGCGGCCGCTACGGCCTGACGATCGATCTGCGCGCTCCCGATCATCTTGACGTGAGTGAACAGGAGGCGACGGCGGTTTTCCGCATCGTGCAGGAGGCACTGAACAACGTCGTGCACCATGCGCAGGCCAATCGCGTGTGGATCGCCCTGGACCAGCACGCCGACGAACACGTGTTGCGGGTGCGGGACAACGGAAATGGCTGGGACGGCGCGCTACTCGACCACACGCGACGTTCGTTCGGACTGCTCGGCATTCGTGAGCGAACCCGGCTGCTAGGCGGAACCCTTGCGCTGACGCACGCGCCGGGGCATGGATTCGAGCTATGCCTGCGATTTCCCATGCGCGCTACTGAGGCGGAGTGAGACGATGATACGAGTAGTCATTGCCGACGATCACGCCGTGGTGCGCAACGGCTTGCGCCACATTCTGGAGCGCGAGGACGATGTGGAAGTGGTAGGCGAAGCTGCCAAGGGTTCCGAAGTGCCGCAGGTGTTGCGCGAGACGACGCCCGATGTGATCTTGCTGGACCTGTCGATGCCAGGGCGCAGCGGCCTGGAGTTGGTGCGGCATGTCCGCACCGATTATCCCGCGAGCCGGGTGCTGGTGCTGACCATGCATGCCGAGGAGCAGTACGTGGTACGGGCATTCCGCGCTGGTGCGGCCGGATACCTGACCAAGGACAGCGCCGCCAATGACCTTATTGCGGCCCTGCGCAAGGTAGCCATGGGGGGGACCTACGTCAGTCCCGAGATGGCGGAAAAACTCGCGCTTGGCGTCCAGGAGCAAACCGATGCGCCGCATGCCAGCCTATCTGACCGCGAGTTGGAGGTGTACCGACGCATCGTCAACGGCGAATCGCTGACCGAGATCGCCGAAGCGCTGTGCGTGAGCTCGAAAACCGTCAGCACCTACAAAATGCGGCTGCTGGAAAAGCTCCAGCTTCGCAGCGACGCCGCCCTGGTGCGGTACGCCATCGAGGCGAACCTGTTTCCCGGTGAATCGCCGCTCTAGTACCTGTCATCCCACGTGCCTGCGACGGCCGGCGGCCACGCTGCTTGCCTCCGCGCGAATCAGCAGCACAGGCTTGCTGGTCTGCGCCAGGACGCCTTCAGACACGCTGCCCATGATGACCCGCCGCATGCCGCGACGCCCATGCGTGCCCATGAGATCACGTCGGCCGGCCAGGTGTCCGCGCGCTCGACGATAGTCTCCGAGATGTTGCCACGGCCAAGCGGACGCTCCACAAGCTCCTTGATGCAGGTGACGCCGGCGTGAGCGCACCGCTCGGCGGCAAGGTCAAGTGCCCGTTCACCACCCTGCACAAGCTGGCTCAGTGCCATAGCGGTGTCCGCCGTGCCCGCGGCGTCGAACAATTCGCTGTCGTCCACTACATATAGCAGCTTGCTATTGGCACGGAACGCCCGCGCCATGCCAATGGCCTGGGTCATCGCCAGGTCGGCCGAATCGCCACCATCCACCGCCACCAAAATTCTCTCGTACATGATCGGGCTCCGCCTGCATCTTCTTGCTTCGAGACTACGTCGCTTCAGCCCATCGCACTTGATCTGCCGCAATGCCTTTGATCGATCGAGTCAGTCCGCTATTGATTGATTTTTCGCAACGGCTTCTTCACGTCATGGCATAGATTTGACGCGTGCCCAATGTTGTGGCATTGGCAAGGGAGAAAATGGACATCTCAGCTATTGTGGTCCACGTCGACGCGTCAACGTACGCCACGGCCCGGCTTGCTCACGCGGTCGCCCTAGCCTGTGCATTGCCGGCGACGCTTGTGGGCCTGCTGCCACAGCGCGGCCTCCATCCCGACGCGGAGTTCTTCGCCGATTGCGAGGCCAGCCGCTTGGCCTTCGAGGCCGCGACGGCAGGCGCTCCCATCGCCGTGGACTGGCGCGTGGGAGAAGGCACGCCACTTGAAGCCATGCAATGCGAAGGCCGCTTGGCCGATCTGATCATCGTCAGCCAGCCGTGCGCTGGCGACGGACATCGCCTAGTTGACACACGGCCGTTTGTGGAAGGAACAATCCTGGAGGCCGGACCGCCGGTCCTGGTCATTCCGCTGACGGACGACGCAGAGCCCACGCAGGTGTGGCCCTATGCGCGCGTGATGGTGGCGTGGAGCGGCACGCGCGAATCGGCGCGTGCGCTGCGAGACGCACTGCCGATCCTGCGCCGCGCGCAGCATGTCGCGCTGGCTTGCTGCGTTCCCTTCTCCCGACATCGCCAAACCGATATGGCGCCGGCCAGCTACGCGCTGACGTGGCTGGCGCGCCGGGGCATCCGAGCCTGCCTGATCGGACTGACAAGCGATGCGCATGCATCACTAGGCAAGGCTTTGCTCGCCACTGCCCGGACGGCCCGCACCGACTTGTTGGTTTGCGGCGCGCCGGCGCGCGACGAAGCGGTCGGCAAGCTGGGGGGCATCGCTGGAACGGTGCTCGAGAAGTCCCCAATCCCGGCGCTATTCGCACGTTAGCGATGCGCATGCAGACGCTGCCTGCGCCCTTCGGACCTTCGGAACTCCGGGGCGCGGGCAGCTTCGCAAATTTGGCGTGGCACGTCTCAGTGCGCCAGGAGCACGGGGACCGTCATCGAACTCAGGATGGTCTTGGTGACGCCGCCCAGCACCAGTTCGCGGAAGCGTCCGTGCCCATACGCGCCCATGACCAGCAGGTCGGCTTGCACATCGGCGGCACGCGACAATATCAGGTCGCCAATGGCGGCATCGTTCGCGCCGGGTTCGACCTCCGTGCGGACATCGGCGCAGACATCGCGCAGCACGCGGCATGCGATGTCCAGCGGGGCCGCGTCGGCGCACGGGGCATGGTGGACATGAGTGGCATGCAGCAGGTGCACGGTGCTACCTACCGGCAGCGGCAATGCATCGTGCAGGGCACGCGCGCATTCCTTGCCGCCGTGCCACGCCACCAGCGCGCGGCGGCCCACCGTCAGCGCCGGCCCGCCGTAAGGCACTACCAGCACGGGCCGGCCGGATTCCAATAGGAGCGATTCGAGAAACTGCGGCGCCACCACGCTCTCAGGTTCGCTGGTATCGATTTGCCCGGCCACCACGAGGCCGGCCTCCTTCACCTCCCTGAGCGTACGGCGTACCGGATCGCCGTCCAGACTGCGCCATTCCGCCGACACCGATTCGCTCCATACGGCCGCCTGGAATCGTTGTCGCAGTGTTTCTTGCTGGCGCTCACGACGGGCGCGATCCTGCTGCGCGGCTGCCGCCGCGTGCGCCACGTGATAAAACCACTGTGGATCGGCGGAAAACGTGGCGCATACGCCTACCAGACGGCAACGCTGCGCGGTGGCGATTTGCAGGGCCAACTTCGCGCGGACCATCGCGCGCGGGCTTGCGTCAACATGGACGAAGATGCTGGGATAGGCGAGCATGGCTTGATCTCCTGACCAGGCGGCGCGGCCAACTAGTGCGAAATGAGCATTGGCACCGGCGTGTTGTGCAGCAGCGTGCGGGTCGTGCCGCCGGTCATTAGCTCGCCTAGCCTTGAATGTCCGTAGCCGCCGGCCACCAGCAGATCAGCCGATTCCTGCTGCGTCTTTTGCAGTAGGCAACCCGCTACCGACGACGACTCCTCCACCGTCACCGTCGCCCGGACCCCATGCATGCCAAGCCAGCGCAGCAGTTCACCGTCTCCATGCTGCCAAAGCCCCTTTCCGCCGATTACCACCAGCAGAATCACACGCTTGGCGCGCTTGAGCAGGGGCAGCGCATCGCTGACCGCGCGAGCAGCCTCGCGCCGGCCGTTCCACGCCACCATTGCGGTATCGATCTTCGACAGCCGCGCCTGGGGCGGAACCACCAGCATCGGCCGACCTGCGTTGACCAGTGCATACTCGGCCGCTGACGCCATCAGCACGGGCAGATCGCTGGGCGCCCCCGGCAGGCCGGGCAGGATGATGTCGCTGGCCATGCCGTGCGTGGCCAATGCCCAACCAGGGTCCTGTTCCGCTAGCAGGTGCGAATAGTCTGCCGGCGCACCGTGACGCCCACAGGCATCGGACAGCGCCTGGGTACCCGCTTTCTCCACGCCGCGCAACATGTCGGCCCGCATGGTTTGATAGCGCATCGTCTCCGCGCCCACGCTGCGATACGGATCGAGCATCGGTCCGGTCGCGCTGAGCCCGACCACGCGCCCACTGGAGAACGACGCCAACAAAAATGCCGCATCCAGGCGCGCCTCCCGCGCTCCGTCGTCAGTCAGATCTACCAGCACTGTCTTGCAGTCCATTGCCGTGCCCTCGCGTGTCGTTGTATCTAATACAGTCAAAGGTAGCCAACACAGGATTGCGACGCTTGTGTCAGATCAAGTCAATGCGCGTTGCGCATGCGATGATGGATTCACTGCAAAGCGGTTGCGCAGCAAGCGAAACAAGGAGTGCAGATGGACGCCACCATGCAGGCCATGATCTTCGACGGTCACACGCTTGTCGCGCAGCGCGTGTCCGTGCCCACGCCGGGCGCAGGCCAGGTGCGCATCCGTGTACTGGCCTGCGGGGTATGTCGCACAGACCTGCATGTGATTGACGGAGACCTTCCTCATCCGAAGCCGGCGCTGATTCCGGGGCACGAGATCGTGGGTCGCGTCGAAAAGATGGGCGAAGGCGCGGCCGGAGTGGCGCTCGGTGACCGGGTGGGCGTGCCGTGGCTCGGCCATACCTGCGGCGTCTGCCGCTTCTGCGCCTGCGGGCGCGAGAACCTGTGCGATGCGCCGCTGTTCCACGGATATACGTGCGATGGAGGCTACGCGGAATACATGCTGGCTGACGCGCGCTACTGCTTCCCGATTCCCGACGCTTACGATGACGCGCACGCCGCGCCGTTGCTGTGCGCAGGCCTGATCGGCTATCGCACTTTACGCATGGCGGGTGAAGGCCAGCGCCTCGGCATCTATGGCTTTGGTGCGGCCGCGCACATTGTCACGCAGATTGCCGTGGCTCAAGGCCGCACGGTCTACGCCATGACACGGCCTGGCGACTCGGCGGCGCAGGCGCTGGCCACGCAAGTGGGCGCGGCTTGGGTGGGCAGCAGCCTGGACCCACCCCCAACCGTGCTGGATGCTGCACTTATCTTCGCGCCCGACGGTACACTGGTGCCGGCAGCGCTAGGTGCCACGGATAAAGGTGGCGTCGTCGTATGCGGTGGCATCCACATGAGCGATATTCCGTCGTTTCCGTATCGCCAGCTTTGGGAAGAGCGTCGCATCGTGTCCGTAGCCAATCTCACGCGGCAAGATGGCATTGGACTCATGCAGGTGGCCGCGCGCCTGCCGATCCAAGTGCACACCACAGTCTATCCGTTGCGCGATGCCGGCAAGGCGCTGGCCGACATGCGCGCCGGACGGCTTGCCGGTGCTGCCGTCCTGCGCATTTGATCGCGTGCCAGGCCCCACCGCGACGCTACTGCGGCAGCATCTGGATATCGTCCACCACCTTCATCACGCCCGGTGCAATCCACGCGGCGTTGAAAGCTGCCTGCCGCTCAGCCATCGACGTCACATGCCCCGACAGCGTGACCACGCCATCTTTGACGATGACCTTCACATGCCGCGCATCGCGGGCCGCCTGGCGTCGCATGGCATCTTCGATGCGCTGCTGCACATCTGGCGCGCTGGTGCGGGGCCTCAGCACGATCTGGTTCACGACGCCGCGTACGCCGTTAAGCGGCCGCACTGTATCGACCGCTGTACGACGCTGGTAATCCCAGTCCACTTCCCCCGAGAGAGTGACCATGCCCCGCTCAACTGCCACGCCAAGCTGCCCAACTGGCACGACGGAATTCCACATCAGCACGTTTTCGATAGCCCAGGCGATATCACTGTCGGTCCGCACGGTATCACCAGGCAACACCACGTCCAATTCCACGGCAACCGCCCGCAATCCCTGCACACGCTGCGCGGCCTGCTCCGCGAGATGCTTGGCATGGAATGACCGCAAATGTCCAGTGAGTGTGACAATGCCATCCTTGACCTGCACACCCACCTCGCGCTCGTCGACTTCCGGATCCCAGGCCAGTTCGTCAAGCACGTCTTGCTTCAGTTGAGAATCGCTTTTCATTTGCAACGCCTCCTTTTTTCGCCCGTCCGCATATCGCGTGTTGGGAACTTTAGGCGCATTACGTTGGGCGGCTTTGCTCTGGCGCAAGGCCTGCGCCCAGCGCGCACTCGTCTGCAAGCGCCTGTCAGATTTTCCTGACGCGCGCCCAGCGCAATCTGACCCGCCTCTCAGTCACCGCTGATTTCGGCCTGAGCGGCCGTGGCCAATACTCCAGGAAAATCGGGAGATACCGAATACCGACGCCGGTAGGTAGCCAGCGCGACCAGCAAAGGGGATGATATGCAGCAACAGGTGATACAGTTGCGCACGGCCGTGCCAATGCCCTACCCAGAAGCCTACGCGCCAGCGCAGGTCATGGCTCTGACACCCAGATGCGCCCATTGCAGCCTGAGGCCTCTCTGCCTGGCGGCGGGACTCGATGACGACGACCTGCCCCAGCTTGGATCGGTCATCGGACAGTGGCGCATGGTGCATCGTGGAGACTACCTGTTCCGCGTCGGCGACAGGTTCCAGTGCCTATATACGCTGCGCTCTGGATCGTTCAAGACGGTGGCGGGCCACGAGGAGGGTGTCGAGCATGTCACGGCCTACCTATTGCCGGGCGACATGCTGGGGCTGGGTGCTATCTCTGGCGAGCACTGCGACTGCGATGCCATTGCACTGGAAGACAGCACAGTGTGCGTGATCCCGTTCTCGCCGCTTGAACTGCTTTGCCGCGACATGCGCGGCGTGCAGCGTCAGTTGCACAAGCTGCTCAGCCAGGAGATTGTGCGCGAATCCCGCCAGACCACGCTGCTGTCTGGCATGCCTTCGGAGCGTCGCGTCGCTGCCTTCCTGCTCAACATCTCGCGGCGCCTGCGCGCCAGGGGCTACGCGGCGCATGCGTTCACACTACGGATGACGCGCGAGGAAATTGGCAGCTACCTCGGCATCAAGCTGGAAACGGTCAGTCGCACGTTCTCCCGCTTCCAACGCGAGGGGCTGATCCGCGTGGACGGCAAGCAAATTGAGATTTTCGATCTCGACGCGCTGGCGCAGGTCTGAGTTGTACGGCGAAGACAACCCACGTTGGCACGCGCCGCACCGCGACGCGCCGCCGGCATTTGTCCTCGGAGCAAGTCATGGCGACGATGCAAGCAGCAGTCTTTGGTAAGCCCGGCGTGATCGAGTTGCAAGAGAAACCCCATTCCTGACGTGGGCCCCGGCGGCGCATTGGGGCGGGTTACCACCACGACAATCTGCGGCACCGACATCCATACCCTGAAGGGCGAGCACCCACGGGCGTCGGGATTGACGATTGGCCACGAGCCGGTTGGCATCATGCCAGACTGGGCAGCGGCGTCACGGGCTACCAGGAAGGCCAGCGCGTGATCGCCGGTGCAATCTGCCCGAGCTTTCATTCCTGGTGCCCGATGCCCAAGCGAATTTGGCCCCGATTCCGGCAGGCCTGACCGACGAACAGGTGCTGATGCGCTCGGACATCATGCCCACCGGATTCGCAGGCGCCGAGCGCGCCAACATCCGCATCGGCGACGTCGTTGCCATCTTCGCGCAGGGCTCGATCGGGGTGTGCGCAACCGTTGGGCGCGCCTGCGCAGCGCTTCCACCATCATCTTCGTAGACGGATTGGACGACCGCCTGGCCATCTCGCGGCAACTGGGCGCCGACGTCACACTGAACTTCCATCAGCGCGACGTCGTGGGAGATATTTTGAAGCTCACCGGCGGCCGGGGCGTGGACGCCTCTATCGAGGCGCTGGGCACGCAGGCTGCGCTACGCGTGCTGAAGCCCGGTGGCACGCTGTCCAGCCTTGACGTCTATTCGACCGATCCGGGAATTCCGCTGGGTGCGTTTGCCGCTGGCTTGGGCGACCACCGCATCGTCACGTCGCTGTGTCCCGGCGGCAAGGAACGGATGCGCAGGCTGATGAACGTGATAGAAACAGCGCGCGCCGACCTGTCCGCGCTGGTGACTCATCACTACAAGCTAACCGGCGTTGTCGAGGCTTACGACCCCTTGGTCATCAGCGCGATGGCGTGCTGAAGGTGTCGATCACGCCCTGAGTCGGCGACAGCGGCCCATGTTTGGTCTTCTTGATCGTGCTCGCTTTCTATATTGAACCAAGACTTGCACAAAGCCATCGACATAGTTGATGCCTTAGAGTCCGTTGAAAAAAATGGGAGACGAACATGAAGATGCCGATCCGTCGACGGTAGCGTCGCAGTGGATGCTTCGGCGCTTGGGGGGCGCCACGGGGGCGTTGCCGGCAGCAGACCACGTCACCCGAGCCGGATTCCGCCGCCCCGACCGATAGCAACGACCTGTTCATGCGCGTCTGCAACTGCGACCTGCGCGCCTACCCGCAACGCACCGGCAGGGGCTACAGCCAGGGCTTCGTACTCGTGCGCGACTGCGCGCCGCCCAGTCCGGTGTGGCACATCGAAACCGTATCGCCTAGTGTTTTTGCCCTACTCCAGCGAATACTTCTGCCGGTATTCTGGCATTGTGACCCGCCATTTCAGCTCGTGTTCGATGCGCTGGCGCAACGCGTCGCTGGCCACCGGCTCGCCATGCACGACGAACGTCTGACGTGGCGGGCGCTCGAATCCCTTCAGCCAGCTCATCACTTCTTCGGCATCGGCGTGGGCTGACAGGTTCTCGATCTGCGCCACTTCGGCGCCGATGTCAATGTCCTTGCCATGCAGCCGGATTTGCCTGGCGCCACTGCAAAGGCGGGCGCCGCGCGTGCCGGGTGCCTGGAATCCGGACAGCAGGATGGTGTTGCGCGGGTCCATGCCGAACGCTTCCAGGTGGTGCACCACGCGGCCACCGGTGGCCATGCCGCTTCCTGCCAGGATGATCTTCGGACTGCGATCTGCGTTCAGGCGTACAGACGCCTCAGTACTGGTTACGGGGCGCGCCATGTCGCAAGCGCCCGCACAGCTTGCCTCGTCGACGCGCAGCTCCGACACATGCCGGGCAAAGATCGTCGTTGCCGCGATAGCCATAGGGCTGTTCAAATAGACGGGTACGTCCGGCAGCCGGCGCAGTTGCCTGAGCCGGTACAGGCAATACAGCAATGATTGCGCGCGACCTACGGCGAAAGTCGGGATCACGAGCGTGCCGCCCCTGTCGATCGTGCGGCTGACGATATCGCCCAGCGCGTCGACGGGATCGACGTCGGGATGGCGCCGGTCGCCGTACGTGGATTCCACGAACAGCCAGTCGGCATGCTTCAGGAAGACGGGCGCGCGCATCACCGGATCGTTCAGGCGCCCAAGATCGCCTGAGAACACTAGCCGCTGCCCATCCACGTGCAAGGTGACACTGGCAGCGCCGATAATATGTCCGGCGTGACTAAACTCTGCATCGATGCCCGCGCTCACCGGCACGCGCGTGTCGAATCGCACCGCCTCCAGGCGATGCACCGCGCGCTCAGCATCGGCGCGCGTATACAGCGGCATCGCCGGATCGTGACGCGAGAAGCCTTTTCGGTTTGCATACGCCGCGTCTTCCTCGGCCAGCGCCGCGCAGTCGGGTAGCAGTACGCCGCACAATTGCGCGGTCCCCAGAGTGCAGTACACGCGCCCTCGGAATCCGTTGCGGATCAGCAGGGGCAGATAGCCACTGTGATCGATGTGCGCGTGGGTCAGCACCACCGCGTGCAAGCTGGCGGGATCGACCGGCAGCGCATCCCAGTTGCGCAGGCGCAAGGCTTTGAATCCTTGAAACAGGCCGCAATCCACCATCACGCGGATGCGTCCAATGTCCACGACGTACTTGGAGCCCGTCACCGTATCGGTGGCGCCTAGACATTGCACTTTCATCGATATCCCCTTGTTCATGCTGCGCCATCGCTGACCGGATGCTTTGCGGTGCGCACAGCGCGCAACAGCATTTTTCAGGATGGATCGCACGCCGGGCGGTAGCTTGATTTTCATCAACGTTCGGGCACTTCATTCCTGCGCCGCGCGCCCCCAGCGGCGATGGCTGTCGTCCATGCCCTACAGACAGCTCAGCACATCCTGATTTCATTGACGGTGCTCGGCGTCCATACTGGGATGACTGTTGATGCTGCCCTCCCCCGTCATGCTGGTATTCAAGCCGCTCGGTATCGACACGTGGCAAGAGCACGTGATTTACCTCCACCCCGACTGTCCGGTGTGCGGGGCCGAAGGTTTTTCGGCGCAGGCGCGCGTGCAGGTGCGAATTGGTGCGCGCACGCTGATCGCCACGCTGAACTTGGTGGGCGCCCCACTGCTGCATACTCACCAGGCCAGTCTTTCGGCGAGTGCTGCAGGCGAACTATGTGCGCGTGAAGGCGATGCCATCGAGGTCACGCACGCGCCGGCCTTGGAATCGCTGCGCGCAGTCCGCGCCAAGATTCATGGCCTGGCTATTGACGACGCACAACTGGCTGGCATCGTCGAGGACATTGCAGGAGAGCGTTACACGGAAATGCAGATCGCAGCCTTCCTTGCAGCCTGCGCGGGCGGCAGGATGAACGAGCAGGAAGTCATCGGCTTGACTCGCGCGATGATCGGCACGGGGGAGCAATTGCGTTGGGACTGCGAGGTGGTGGCTGACAAGCATTGCGTGGGCGGGCTGCCCGGCAATCGCACCACGCCAATCATCGTGGCAATTGTGGCCGCCGCCGGGCTAACGATTCCCAAAACCTCGTCACGCGCGATCACGTCTCCAGCGGGCACGGCGGACACCATGGAAACCCTGACGCGAGTGACACTGGACGTGCACGAACTGCGGCGCGTGGTGGAGCGCACGGGCGCCGCGCTTGCGTGGGGCGGCGCACTGAACCTGAGTCCGTCCGACGACGTGATGATTCGTGTGGAACGTGCCCTAGATATCGACAGCGACGCCCAGTTGATTGCGTCGATCCTGTCGAAGAAGGTGGCAGCCGGGGCCACGCATGTACTAATCGATGTCCCCGTGGGCCCCACGGCTAAGGTGCGTTCCGAGGCCGACCTGTTGCGCCTGGAGTCTTTCATGCAACGCGTGGCGGCGGCGTTCGGACTGCAAGTGATGATGGTGCATACCGACGGCTCCCAGCCGGTTGGCCGTGGCATCGGTCCGGCGTTGGAGGCCCACGACGTGTTGGCCGTGTTGCGACGCGACACCCACGCGCCCGCCGACCTACGGCGTCGCGCGCTACTGCTTTCCGGATTACTGCTTGAGTTCTGCGGGGCGGCCAGGCCCGGCGATGGCCAGGCCAAAGCCGAGCAGATCCTGAACTCCGGCGCCGCTTGGGCCAGGTTCCAGTCCGTTTGCGAGGCGCAGGGTGGGCTGATGGTGCCGGGCGAGGCGCTGTTCCGGCGCGACGTGCTGGCGCAAATTGGTGGCACAGTCGCCACCATCGACAACCGTCGCCTGGCGCGCACCGCCAAGCTGGCGGGAGCGCCGCGCCACCAAGTAGCCGGCATCGCGATGCGCGCTCGGCTGGGCGACATCGTGTCGGGGGGCGATCCCCTTTTCACTATCCATGCGCAGGCGTCAGGAGAACTCGATTACGCCTCCGCCTATGCACTCGCCAATCCTGCCTTCGGCGTGAATCCGGGCTGACTATGCGCCACGAGAAAGGGCGCACGGTGCCGGAGCCAGCCTGAATTGCGGCGAAACCGCGTTCGATCGACCCCATCACGCCCGATTTCTGCCGTTGGCAGCAATCTAGCTGATCGACAGAGATAGGGCGGAAGTCGTCTCGGAACCGGTAAGCCCTGGCCCAGGTAGGCCGAGGGCCGAGCTGGCCACGAGGCGAGATGCGCCTGATCGACCATTTGCCGCGCAGCGCGAGCTGGTGGCCGGCTTCCACGCTAGTGGCCACGCCGCTGCCGCGATTGCCGTTGGCCAGCTTGGTCGCCAGCGTTGACGAACGGATGTCAGTGTCTAGGGCAGCCCCCAATTCATTGGCGGCCTAGTTCGACTTGCAATAGCTCCGGACTTAGCATCGTATGTTATTGCTCGGCTTCTCCAGGCCGTACGATGAAAGAGTTCCTGTATGCCTTGCACAGGTACGTTGTCATCTAGCGGTCCGGCTTCCAATGACTGACTTGCAAGGCGAGCAGCCTTTGCGTCAAGGCTGCGGCACGTCGCGCATCATCTTTCAGCCTTTTCGCGGTCACTTGTACCAAATTGTGAAACATTGATCTACAGCAACTGCCTCCTTCAACCAAGCGCTACCTTTCAACAGAGTCGCGCTTCTGCGCAGCGCACACAATTACTGAGCGTTCGTCGCACAGAGAGTGTGCGCAGGAACAAAGTCTACCGATGCAGCGTACATTCGTACGGCAGCTATGCGCTCACCTATATAACTTGGTAAGTTAGACACGTCAGTCAGAACCTGCATCACCTTTCGGCCTGAGCATTGCCATGACCACCGCCACGGTTTCCATCACGCCCGCAACAGTCTCTCGCATGTACTCTCTGGGCCGCGCCCTGCTGGGCGCGCTTTTTCTACTCTCAGGTTTGCTCAAGATGATAAGTTTCGCGGGATATTCCGCCTGGATCGCGAGTGCCGGACTGCCTTCGCCAGGACTATTGCTCACCCTTACGATGGGGATCGAGATTGTCGGTGGCCTGATCTTGATGTCAGGATGGAACGCTCGATGGGGAGCAGTTACGTTGGCGTTGTTCCTCGTGCCAACGACGTTAATCTTTCACGGATTTTGGCGTGCGGATATCGCCGACTCGTGGAACCAGCTCAATCACATTCTTAAGAACATCGGAATCTTGGGCGGGTTGCTGATCATATTCGCGACCGAATCCGCGCGAGAGAGGCGCCGTACAGCGATCTAGGTAGCGCAGACAACACTCCTTGGTCCGAACGGTGGGATCTGGCTGATCTGGATCAAGTTTGATGCCCGCTTGTCGACTAACTTGGAAAAGCCACGGATCGAAGCCTGATTCGTTGGCGTCTCCTAGTGTTGAATTTCACTCAAGCGACCCAAGTGCTATTCGGCGTGTGCGCCGATCCGTCTTCGAGGCTTCTGCTTCATGAAGGCATGACATGGACAACTCTTCCGCTTCGGGCCTTCATGAGGGCAGTCCGGCTTCCGCCGGATACTGGCATCAGTGGTTTGCGCCCGCAAAATGGCTCGCAACCTACCGCGCCCAGTGGCTACGGTACGACGCCGTCGCCGGCGTGACTCTGGCGGCATACGGCATTCCGGTGTCGCTCGCCTATGCGTCGCTGGCGGGGCTGCCGCCGCAGTACGGCATCTACTGCTATCTGACCGGTGGCCTCTTCTACGCCCTGTTCGGCTCGTCACGGCAACTGGCGATCGGCCCAACTTCGGCCATCTCCATGCTCGTCGGCGTCAGCCTCGCCGGGATGGCGCAGGGCGATCCAGCACGCTGGGCGTCCATCGCGGCGCTGACCGCCTTGTTGGTCGCGGCCATGTGTCTGGTGGCCTGGTTCTTCCGATTGAGCTCCTTGGTAAATTTCATCAGCGAGACCATTCTGCTTGGATTCAAGGCTGGTGCGGCTCTCACGATTGGACTGACTCAACTGCCCAAGCTCCTTGGCGTCAAGGGCGGGGGCGAGTTCTTCTTCGAGAGAATAGCGATCCTGACGCAGCAGATTCCACAGACGAACCTTACCGTGCTGGCATTTGGTCTCACGACAATCATCGTGCTCTTGCTCGGCGAAAAATACTTGCCCGGGCGACCGGTTGCGCTAATCGTCGTGGTGGTGTCTATCATCTTGCTATCGGTGACGCCTCTCGGCGCCCTCGGTTTTAAGGTCGTGGGGGCATTGCCACAGGGATTGCCGGCGCTTCATTGGCCGAATCTGCGTCCCCGCGACGTCGATGGCGTTATACCGCTGGCCTTCGCCTGCCTACTGCTCTCCTATGTGGAAAGCGTGTCGGCCGCTCGGGCTATCGCCCAGGCGCATGGCGACGAAATCGACCCACGCCAAGAGCTTCTGGCACTGGGCGCGGCGAATTTTGGAACGGCTCTCTTCCAGGGCTATCCTGTCGCAGGCGGCCTATCCCAAAGCTCAGTCAATGACAAGGCGGGCGCCAAGACGCCGATTGCGCTCATTGTCGCGTCCGTCACCATCGGCTTGTGCTTGATGTTTTTGACAGGTCTACTCGCCAACCTGCCCAACGTGGTACTCGCCGCCATTGTCCTTGTAGCCGTCAAAGGGCTCGTCAATATTGGCGAACTCCGGCACGTCTGGAGGGTCAGTCGATTTGAGTTTTGCGTGTCGATGATAGCGCTGGTCGCCGTGCTGTTCCTGGGTATCCTCAACGGCGTGATCGTGGCCGTCCTCGTATCGATGCTACTCATCATTCGCCGCGCTTCCCACCCACACGTTGCGTTCCTGGGCCGCATTCCGGGAACGCAGATCTATTCGGACGTCGCGCGGCACCCGGAAAATGAGGTTGACGCAAAGATTCTCGCTTTCAGGCCAGAAGCCTCCTTGCTCTACTTTAACGTCGAGCATGTCCTCGCCGCCGTTCGACAACAGATTGCATCACGCGCCGAGTCGCCGAAGCTGGTGATCTGCGACCTTTCCGCATCCCCCGTCGTGGACTTGGCTGGGGCGCGAATGCTGGCGGCGCTGCACAAGGAATTAAACGCCGCAAGCATCGCCCTGCAATTGGTTGGGCCCCACGCCGGCGCGCGCGACATCCTCCGCGCCGAAGGGCTCGAAGAACGCGTAGGCGACTTTGGACTGGGCTCCTCCGTGGACGGCGCAATGGAAGCCTTCCGGCATCCGGCGGTTCTTCCCGAATCGTCTAGCGCAATCGACGAGAAGTTCTCCTCGATAAGGAGCCATCCATGAACAAACCAGAAAGCGTCCGTCACATGGTAAGACCGCTCCACGCGCAGGCTGCCTACCTGAGCGCCGACGAGCGCGCGGCCAATGGCCGGGCGCTGCGCGATGCCACGCCTCGCTCGTCTCAGTCCGGTTGGCGGCCCGCCGAAGACCGGCAGGATCCTATTGCGCTCTTGGCCGCATCGAACACGGGGCGCATGCTCGACTTGGTTCCGATCCGCTTTGGCAGGATGGCGTCGTCCCCCTTTGCCTTTTATCGTGGGGCGGCCATGATCATGGCGGCCGACCTCGCCAACACGCCGTCCAGTGGTATACGCGTCCAGGCATGCGGTGACGCGCACCTAATGAATTTCGGGGGCTTTGCGACGCCGGAGCGCAATATCATTTTCGACATTAACGATCTGGATGAAACCCTGCCTGCGCCTTTCGAATGGGACCTGAAGCGATTGGCCGCCAGTGTGGCCATCGCCGCAGAACACCTTGCCTTGCCCAAGAGCGATGCGGCCAGGATCGTGACCGATGTTGTGCGCGAATACCGTGAGCGCATGTTCAACTACGGATGGATGCGCGCACTGGATGTGTGGTACGACCGTATAGATCTCCAGAAATACGAGGATCGAAGCGGCGATCCGGAGGTTGTTGCGGCCGCTCGCAAGCGGCTTGCACAGCGTATCGAGGAGGAGCGGCGCAAGAGCGTGCCAGACCATCTGTACCCAAAGCTAGTCTCGGAAGAAGGCAGGCAGCCACGCATCAAGGATGAGCCACCGCTCATCTTTCATCCAACGGAGGAGATGGCGCCCGGCCTTGACACAGCTTACGGCGAGGCCATTACCTCGTATCGGGAAAGCCTGCCCGAGCACGTGCGCGTGCTGTTCGACCGGTTTCACTTCTTCGATCTGGCCATCAAGGTAGTCGGCGTGGGGAGCGTTGGAACGATGTGCGCCGTCGGCCTGTTCCTGGCCGCAGATAACGATCCCTTGTTCCTACAGGTAAAGGAAGCCCGTCAGTCTGTGCTCGAGCCGTATGCCGGGAAGAGTGTCCATGCTAACCATGGCGAGCGCGTCATCGCGGGTCAGCGTCTCATGCAGACGGCAAGCGATGTTTTCCTCGGCTGGACACACGGCAGGAACGGAAGGGACTTCTATATCAGACAACTGCGGGACATGAAGCTCTCGGCCGTGATCGAGGATTGGGACACGGGCATGCTCAGGCAGTATGGCCGCATGTGTGCTCACGCGCTTTCTCGCGCGCACGCGCGCTCGGGCGACGCCGCAACCATCGCCGGCTACATGGGATCTGGCCAGACCTTTGATGACGCAGTCTGTGAGTTCGCGACGGAATATTGCTCACAGAATCGCAGTGATTTCCGTGCGTTCGTTGCCGCCATTCGGGAGGGCCGTGTCGAAGCACGGGCCGAATCGTAGTCCCAGCCACAAGATCGGTCTGGGTGCACCGCGATCCGCCCCATGGATGAGGCGAACTCGGTGGCGGCACTATGCAGTGCCGCGGCTTACCCCCATGATGCACCCTATGTCCGCATGCTGGAAACCCACATCTCGCGCGTCTTTCTCGCTGGCGACTTTGCTTACAAGTTTCGCAAGCCAGTAAAGTTCGACTACGTAGATTTTTCCACGCTAGAGCGCCGCAAGGCAGACTGCGAACAAGAACTGACCTGCAACCAGTGCCTTGCGCCGCATCTGTACCTTGATGTTGTCCCCATCGCCATCACGCTGGGGGGGGTAGCGCCCGTATCGCAGGGGCGGGCGCGCCAATCGAATACGCAGTGAGAATGCGCCCGTTTCCCAACGGCGCTCTCTTCAGCGAGATGGCCAACGCTGGGCGACGCGAACGCGTACACGTCAACGACCTCGCCATGCGCCTGTCGGCATTTCACGACAGGCAACCTCGCGCCGCGCCTTCCGCCGGGTTCGGAACGGCGCGGCGGATCGCGGCAACAGTTCGGGCCACGCTATCGGCATTGACGCGTCTGTCAGGCGACAAGCATCAGGTCGAACGTGTTGCGTCGCTGGTTCACGAACGTTTCCAGGCGCTGCGACCTGCCATCGCAGCGCGTCTGGCACATGGCCATGTTCGCGACTGCCATGGCGACCTGCATCTGTGCAATATCGCCTGGCTGGACGGCGCGGCACTTCCCTTCGACTGCCCGGAGTCCAATTCGGCTTTGCGCTGGACCGACACCATGAGCGATGTAGCCCCACAGGAATGGAGCGCGTGATGCAGCTAGCCGCCACGGACCTGGTGGGCACGAAATGTGTAACTGTGTAACTGTGTAACTGCGTAACATCGACCTGACGTGAAGGTACCCACGTTAGTCTTGAAGGAACGCTGGACGTCCCAGCGCTATGACATATGGTAGCCGCCATTGATCGCAAGGTTTGCGCCGGTCACGTAGGCGCCGTCCTCCGAACAAAGATAGGCGACCATGCCGGCCACCTCCGCCGGTCGCCCCAGCCGGCCCGCTGGAATCGCAGGCAGAATGGATTGTGCCAGGACATCAGCGGGTATGGCGTGCACCATTGGGGTATCCAGAAATCCAGGCGACACCGTGTTGACGGTAACCCCGTTACCCGCCAGTTCCAAGGCGAGCGCCTTGGTAAAACCGTGGATCCCGGCCGTGGCAGCCGCATAGCCGGCGTTGCCGAGCGCCCCCTGCAACACACTGACCGAGGAGATGTTGACAATCCTCCCCCACCCGCGTGCGGCCATACCTGTGCACACTGGCCGCGTCATATGGAACATGGAGTCCAAATCGGTTGACATGACCATTCGCCACTCTTCCAGCGACATGTCGCGAAATGCCCCGGCTCGGGTCATGCCCGCGTTGTTCACTAGAACATCTACCGGACCGATTTGGGCCTCAACTCGAACCACGCAGTGCTGGCAATCTCCGTAGTCGGTGACGTCGACGGGATACGCCGCGATATTGCGACCCTCACCCCATTGGGCTTCCAGCCAGGTGTTTACATGGTCGTTATGCGGGGAGTAGGTCACGACCACCCGAAATCCATCTACGCACATCCGAAGCGCAATGGCCTCGCCGAGGCCACCCATGCCGCCCGTGATCAGCGCGATTCGTGGCTTCTCCATAGCGTTCTCCCTTGATTCAGATGGGCGATTTATCAATAAGCGCTATCGCGCGGCGACGTCGCCTCAGATCAACCCTCCGCACTGGACTATTCCCACCCCCTTCGGATATCCATATGCGCGCTGAGCAGGTTTCAGAACAGCCGCTACTTGCGCCTTGTACGCACTGGCTACTACTTGGACGCACCATCTGTATAGGGGTCAAATTTCCCGCTCTTCGCCACGTCATCGGGTTGTGGATGCGCGTCAGGCAAGGTCTTGGCGGGCACAGGTGCCAGATGGCTCTTGGTATGTGCCCCCTCTGTATAAGGATCGAACTTCCCACTGCGATGCGTCGCCGGTTTCGCCGCTTGCTTCGCGGGCGTTTCCTTCGCATCTGGCGCGCGAGACCCACCATAAAGGTCACCGCCATCCGTGTAGTTCTTCTGAGCACCGACAGGCAAGGAGAGCAGCACGGCAAAGGTGGCCAAAACCGCGCCCGCATGATTCGGGGTCATCTTCATCTCCACTGACAGACAACATTTGTCTGTTCTCAGCATAGAAAAATGCAACGCTGATCCGTTGATACATATCAAGTCAATGCATGACAGGAGCAATAGCCTTCTTAAAGGCACCCCTCGCACGCCATCCTCCTTTGTCCGCTAGCGTGCTCCAACAGGAAGCAAGCTGCTGTGAATGACGCCGTCATCCTAAAATCACCCGCGCCACCCGAACCTTCGGCCCGGTTAGCATGCCAGAGACAATCCTACAGCTCGTTGGCGTGCTATCGGTTGAAAGTGAGCCAAGCGCTGCGGTCACCGTCACGGAAAAAGTCACCCTGCCGCGCGTCGTCGCCAATGTGTGAACTAGCCGATCCCATCGTTGCGACGTGCAGGGTGTCCGTAAAGGGCCTTATGTAAAGGGTAAAGCAGTCTATGCACCGCACCGGCACCAATCTCGCCCGCTGGGTCAGATCGATTGTTCACCACAATCCAGCGCGAGCCCTTCCTGGTCCACGATGCATGCGAGACGATTGAGTTGTGCCACTGCCATGGCAAGCGCCACAGCGCTTTTTGGCTGCGCGGCGCCAACACGAAAAACCTTCTGTACAGTACCGACGAGCGTGTGATGGCGAACGAGAACGAACCCTTGACTCAGTCCGCCATCGACAAGCTGTGTATACGCACGAAGGTCATGGTAGCCGACACGTCTGAACAGATCCTCGGTGGCGTCCCGCTCTTCAGCATCAAGCGGCTTCGTACGTCGTTGCGCTCCAGCGCGAAACGGTCGCAGCACAGAGTGGTCCGTAGGTGGCGCCTCATCTGAGGTGGAAAACTCACCGCGTGGTGGCGGTGCCGTAATGTCTCCTTCGGGAACCGTTTTCAGAGACCCCGCGTTTCCCCGGCCCGCGCGGCCTTGGGACAAAAATCCCAACGCGCCTGATGACAGTAGCGCGCCATATTGGCCATCTTCCGCATTCTTTCTCAGCATTGCCATATGTCGTCTCGCCGGCGAAGCCCGTATGCAGCCAAGTACGCTGGGACGACTGACGCTGGCGTGCCGCAAGGCGCGTTTTCCGCAATGCCCTCACGCAGCCTCGTAGACATCGCCCAGTTTCCGACGCCCTCGGTTCACTATAGAAACGCCCAGCCACCCAAATCTGATCTGCGTCAAAACATTCGCACGACGACGCTACCCCACGCGCAACTAGGACCAATGAGTGACGCAAGCGCTCGGTTGGTCCGATACGTACGGCGAACATCCGCTCAACATCTCACACCCAAGACAGCACTACGAGAAAGTCAACGCAATGCGGCCAAACCGGCATTCCGGAGAATCGTGACCACCGATGCGCACAAGTGCGACTGCAATTTGCGCACCCTTCCTTGCCTTGCTCTGCGCTGTCCTTGTCATAGGCTGGGCTTGCCGGCGCTGCAAGCTGGTCAAATGGCCAAACGTCCAACTTTCGTGACGTTGTGCCACATCAAAGGGAGAACTCGCTTGTCCTCTAGATTTCAGGATGCGCATCCATCGGTTTCGATGGGAGGCAAGAATCGATGAGGAGTAAATTTTGAAAACAGACATGGAACTCAAGAAGCTTGTCGACGGCGAGCTTGAAGGGGACCTGAGAGTGGCCTCAGAGGGAATTGGTGTTGAAGTGCATCAGGGCATCGCTACACTTTCCGGCCATATCGGCACGTATTCTGAGAAAATGGCGGCAGAAAGGGCGGCCGAACGCGTGAGCGGCGTCGAGGGCGTCGTGGTCAAACTGGAAGTCCGTCCGAGTGTAACGCAGGACGACGAGGCTATCGTGCTTGCCGCACGCAACGCGCTGCAATGGTATGTCCACGTACCTGCCGATGATCTGCAGGTTGAGATCGAGAAGGGCTGGATAACCTTGCGGGGTACTGTGCGGTGGGGCTTCCAGCGTCATGCGGCCGAAAGCGCGATCAACCACCTGCGTGGCGTGGTCGGGGTGTTGAACCTGATCCGGGTAGAGCCTAAGATCGTCCCTGAGGAAATTGGGGGCAAGATCGAATCCGCGCACTACGTCACCACGCTGAACGGGAATCCCATCACATCTCGATCAAGGCAAACGCGGGCGTGGTCACCTTGGAAGGCACCGTGGATTCCGTTGCTGAGCGCCGCGCGGTTGGGGGCGCGGCGTGGTCCGCACCGGGCGTTTCCCAAGTCGTCAACAACCTTTGGATCCGTTAAGGACTGGCGCAATGCGATAGTTCCCCGATAGCACGCCAGATCGCACGAACGCCTACTCAGTTAGCGCGAATCGAACCCCGAGCGTCCGCTTCACAAGTGTTCAAGGAGGCCGCCATGGCCCGCAAGATACTCGTTGCCATCGACTTCAGTCGCTGTGCGCAGCGCGCGTTGGAGGAAGCATTGCGTGAAGCCGAATTCCGACAAGCCACCCTGGAGATACTGCATGTCATCGATTACGGATTTCTGAAGCATGAGAACAAGCCTTCGGAACTTGCCGACGTTCGTCTCAAACACGTCCTTGCAGCCAGTTCGCTCCTTGCAAAAGCCGCAGCGCGCGCGCAGACAGCCAGGATCGAGCACTCGTTGCAACTGATCGATGACATGGCAACGCTAGGCGACGTGGCCGGCCGCGTCGTTCAATTCGCAAAGACTTCAGGCGCGGAACTGATTGTGACGGGGTCCCACGGACACACCGGTCTGTCGCGCGCCCTGCTGGGAAGCGTCGCAGAGGAATTGGTTCGTCACTGCGCCGTCCCCGTGCTCGTGGTGCGCGAAGATATGGCGCAAGCAAGAGATGCCTCCATCGCCAAGTCAACACCCCAAGAAGTCGAAAGTAAATGAGACGGAAGAGCGGACCGCGGGACGTACGTCGGTCCCATTTCGCGACCGAAGGTTAGAATCTATAACCGTAGGCTAGCTAACAAGCCTCAGGCGTGATCTGTCGGTACGCGCGGGTGGGCTGCTTGGCGTGCCTGGAAGCGGTCACATTGCCGCCCTCTCACGGTGGCGCTTCCGCTGTTGCCGTGTCTGACTCGGATAGGCGCTCCCTCACAAGAAAAATGGCATCGGAGACGATCACTCAATGTGCGAACAGCGTGGGCACAGTCATGCATGACAGGATGGTTTTGGTAACGCCTCCGAGGACGAGCTCCCTGAAGCGACCATGCCCGTATGCTCCCATCACAATCAAATCCGCCTCGCAGTTCGCCGCGCGAGACAGGATGATCTCGCCGATGACCGAATCCGCCGCTGCGGGAGCAAGCTCAGTCTGTACTTCGGCACCGACATCGCGTAACAGACGCGCGGCGCTGGCAACCGGTGCGGAATCCTGGCGCAAGCTGAGACCCATCGCCGGGGCGCTTAGCAGGTGAACTTCGCTACCTGCAAGCAATGGCAGTGCATCATGTAATGCACGGGCACACTCCCGCCCGCCATCCCAGGCGACCAACGTCCGGGTACCAATGGTGTAGATACTTGTCGCGTAGGGGACGACAAGGACCGGGCGACCGGATTCCAGGATCATGGACTCGAGAAACTGCGGGGCGACGAAGGCTTCGGGATCGGCTTCATCCGGTTGACCGCCAACGACCAGACCCGCCTCCCTGATCTCCTTGAGGGTATGGACGACTGCGTCGCCATCCTCACTGCGCCAGTCCGCCAGAATGCACTGCTCGGCGAGCATGGATTGGAAATCCTGTCGCAAGGATTCGTGCCTGCGCAAGCGCCGCGCCCGCTCTGCTTGCAGATAATTGGACGCATCTTCCATGCGATAGAACCACCGCGGCTCCGGCGCAAAGGTCGCGCAAACGCCGACTAAACGGCATTGTTGTGTGGCCGCAATGCGAGCCGCCAATCTCACCCTCGTCGTCGCACTACGGCTGGCGTCGACATGGACAAACACACTTGGATATCCGAGCATCGATGTGTCTCCTGCGGAACGCAGACTAACGTCAGCCTATATGTGTCATTCTCCGGCAGACAGGATTTTTACACGCACCATGGCTGCGGCATAGACTGCACCTGACTTCCCGCTTCCCTTGCGAGGAGGCGGCTCCGCCAGACATTCCTCTCCCAAGCGGCTTGCGCTGGTATGCCAATCGACCGGCATCTGCGCCGGGAAAGTGCACGGGCCTCGCGCTGCCACTGAACCATCGGAAGCCATTCTTTACAACGCCGAGGGGTGATTTCGATTCAATAGTAGGGTTGGGTCTGGCCACAGCCTTGATATCGGTCAAGTCTGCACCACGGATCTACTGTTCGCGGCATGTCCGCATCATCCGGCGGGACATGACAGATGTGCACTTTCTGTCGTTCGGGCATTCTGCACGCGCCTGAGGTATGCACGTGGCCGAGCGCAAAGGCAAACCGGCGGAGTCCAGAGGCATTTGCCCGCGCCTCCCTGGCAATGCCACAAAAGAAAAGCCCGCTATGCCAAGCGGCATGCGAGCTTAATGTCTATGAGGAGCCAAGTAGACGGTCACGCGGAGCGCCCCCGCTCGCGTAACTGGATTCAGGATAGCCGCGCACACAAAACATGTGTTTGATCTGTATCAATAGTGGGCAGCAGGGAGGCGGTCTTGACGACAGTTCCCCCCCAAGGAGGAATATAGCCCGGCAAATGGGAGGAGTGAACGAGGGAGGACGCCAGCGCTCGCGTCACCTCTTGCTCGAACTGCGCTCCGATCCGCACGCGACGTCTCACTTCCGCCATCAGACATCTCTTCGCCGGGCATTCAATTTAGCGGTCAATAGGTCAGACACGAGCGTCCAAACGAACAAGCAACACCGGTGTCACCGCGCTTCGCGCGAGCTTCTCGGCGACACTTCCCATGAGCAGTCTGTCAATTCCCTTTCGCCCGTGCGTACCCAGCACGAGGAGATTAGCACCGACGCGCTCCGAAGTCCGGGTGATTGCACTCGAGACATCGCCGAGGTGTTGCTCTGCGTCATCCAGTGTGATCCCGCATTGCACGTCACGTTCGTCCGCCTCCGCCTTGGCCAACGCAAGGAGTTTTTGTCCCTGCCGAAGAAGCTCATCGTGGAATTCGGACTCGTAACCGCTCTCAACGACGTGAAGGACCTCCAATCGCGCGTGCACTGCCGATGCAAGCGCTATGGCTTCATCTAGGGCACGCTGCCCGCATGGGCTACCGTCAATTGCAACCAGGATTGTGTCGTACATCGTCGGACCTCCATTTCCTGATAGAGACAGTTCCGCGATGGCTGGCGAGCATGCCGTTGGTCCGGCGGTACTTGGCGGGCACCTGCACGATGAACCGCCGACGTACAGGCCAGCATCGCGATCGGAGTCAATATAGATGCCGACAATCCTTTGCCGTTGATAAAGATCAAGCTCGGCACAGCCATTGCACTGCACGTAGCTGTGCTGTAGCTCCTCCTAGAAGCAGAGGCCGAGGCGATTTCACGTCGCCGGGCGAGAAAATCGTCCGGGCTCGCCAGCATCCATTTGATTTACCGCAACCCAATACCAGGCAGGCGACATACTCTGAATTGGAGACCAAAGCTCTCCAGCCTGATCTGCGATCGCAGGCGGCCTAGCCTGCCCGGGAATGCTACAAACGGCCCAGCCACGCTACGGAGGCCAGCGTGAATCATCGAATCCCCCGCTTGCGCTCAATCCATACCCGGCGCAATTCCAGCCATAACTCTGGCGGAGAGAAGCAGGCGTTCTCGCTCGTCCTGGGAGGGCCGGTCTACCAGCTTTTCCGCAGGGTTCGTCTATCCGACGATGCCCTGCAACTGGTACGTCAACGCATTCTGGTCCTCTCCCTATTCGCGTGGCTGCCGCTCCTGCTGCTGTCCGCGATCGAGGGCAATCTGTTCGGCAAGGCCGGCATCGTCCCATTTTTCATGGATATGGAAGTCCACCTCCGGTTCCTCGTTGCCGTCCCACTACTTGTCGCGGCGGAACTTGTGGTTCACAAACGTCTTCGCGGCATCACGCAATCGTTCCAGGAGCGGAACCTCATTCCAGAGGCGGCGACAGGCGAGTTTGAAGCGGCAATCGTTGCGGCCATGCGCTTGCGCAACTCCGTTTCCGCCGAAATGGCGCTGGTTGCGATTGTCTACGGTGTGGGTGTGCTGATCGTCTGGCGCCATTACACGGCACTTCAGACTTCCACCTGGTACGCCACCGCTGCCGCAAACGGTTCCCGCTTGTCTCTGGCCGGCATCTGGTACGGCTATGTCAGCCTTCCCCTCTTTCAGTTCCTGCTGATTCGCTGGTACTTCCGCATCTTTATCTGGATGCCATTCCTATGGCAGGTGTCCCGCATCAAGTTGAGCCTGATTCCTACGCATCCGGATCGTGTTGGCGGCCTCGGCTTCTTGGCGAATACGGTCTATGCGTTCGCATTGCTCCTGGCAGCCCACGGCGTCATGGCGGCCGCAAACCTTGCCAACCGGATCTTCTTCCTCGGGGCGGTCCTGCCGGATTTCAAGGCGCCAATCCTGGGGATGGTGTTGTTTCTGCTGGCGGTGGTCTTTGGACCGCTCTTTGTGTTTGCGCCTCAGCTCGCACAAGCCAAACGCAAAGGCCTGCACGACTACGGCACGCTCGCCGAGCGCTATGTTCGCGAATTCGACCAAAAATGGCTATGTGGCGGCGCCGCACCGGCAGAACCATTGTTGGGAAGCGCCGATATCCAGTCGCTGGCAGATCTGGGCAACAGCTTCGAAATCGTTCGCGGCATGCGGCTGGCTCCCATCACCAGGGATGCCGTCATCCAGATTGCAGCGGCTGTTCTCGTCCCCATAGCGCCCTTGGCACTGACCATGATGCCGCTGGATCAATTGCTGAAGTATGTCTTCGGCCTGCTCTTCTAGCTGTGGCGCAGTGTCGTTGGATAGACTAATTTCTCATTATTGGCAGTCGCCCACCAAAAGCGATAGGGATCGCACCATGTCCGGGCCATTGCCGCTTGCATCCCTCGCGCCAGCGAGGGATGACTTTGAAGAAAAACAGGGGGATAAGGGATGCTCGAGTGGCGCATATCGCCCGTGCATGTGCGGTCGCCCCGATATCTCCTGCTCTGTCTTGTGGCAAGCATGGGTGCCATGGCCAAACCAGGCATGGCGCATGAGTCGGAACCACGCGCCTATTCGTCTGCGCCAGTGGGAACCCATTTTTTGATGGCATCGTACACACAGCTCGGCGGAGACGTGCTGACGGACCCGTCCCTGCCTATTACGAACGTCACGGCGAAGATCGATATCCTCGCACTAGGATACGTTCAAGTTTTGGCGGCCGTACCGCTTCCGTCGGCGTCGTACTGTCCTATAGCCGCGCCAATGTTGCAGGCAAATGTATTTGACGCGCCAAACGGCGTATATCGTGCCGGGCTCAGCGACGCGGCCTTTCGTTTCGCGGTTGACATCCTAGGCGGGCCGGCTCGGTCGCAAACGGATTTCTTGAGGAATCCGACCGCCACTACACTAGGGAGACGAGCATCACTATTGTGGCGCCGAGCGGACAATACCACGCAGACAGGCTCAACAACATTGGCAGTAACCGATGGGCGTTCAAGCCCGAGGTCGTTGTCTCCTGGCCTGTGGGCGACTGGTTTGCGGAAGCCTCGCTCGGCGCGTGGTTCTTTACCCCCAATGACGACGTTCTTGGCAGCCGCAAGCGCAGCCAACGTCCTCTGGCAATAGCCCAACTCCACAGCGGCTACCAGTTTCGGCCGGATTTCTGGATGGCCGGCGACCAGGGGCTCTCTAGCGAAGGCACCACCACGGTGGATGAAGTCGCCAACGCCGATCGACGGTCCAGCACTCGGTACGGGCTGACCCTAGCCGTACCGTTTTCACGGGACTGG
Organism: Cupriavidus sp. 86D6; assembly: GCF_057815095.1. Lineage (NCBI taxonomy): Bacteria > Pseudomonadati > Pseudomonadota > Betaproteobacteria > Burkholderiales > Burkholderiaceae > Cupriavidus > Cupriavidus sp. 86D6. Next base: position 42,351 of record NZ_JBYPSB010000019.1, read on the forward strand.
TCGGCCAGGTTCAGCGCTTCGCGAGGATGGATCACTCGTGCGGGTTGCGACTACAAGGCGGTGAGCCTGACGGTGCAATATCGTCGGATAGATTGATACGCTCGTGCCCAGCGGCCGCGCCTGGCGATGGGAGCGAGTACGACGCCGGTGTGCAAGGTGACTCGCCAACAATGGCCAAGCTCGAAGAGACCATGGCACGATTTAGTCAGGTAGAGCTTGCAGCGCAAAGCGTCACGTCGCCGCCGCTTCGCGCACAGGGCGCGCGTTTCATCAAAGCGATTACGGACCCGCAAAAACCATTCCGATGATAGGGCCTTCTCTGTGTAATGTTTGTACTCTTGTTGCAATGATTTTTCCTTCGATGACGATTGCAAAGATCCTCGTTGTACAAATCACCGTAGCTTTGGCTAACCGATAGCCGGGTCCCGGGCACCGCCATCATGTCGGGAGACAACCAATGAAAGTCGCCGTGTTTAGCGCCAAGCCCTACGACCGTGAATATCTTGACGCCGCCAACCTTGCCGACGGGCATCAGCTCAGTTACTTCGATAACCCACTTGATATGGTAACCGTTGGCCTCGCCGCCGGCCATGACGCCGTCTGTATCTTCGTGAACGACACTGCGGATGCTTCTGTGCTCGAGGCGCTCAAGCGCGGGGGAACGAACCTGATTGCCCTGCGCTGCACCGGATTCAACAACGTCGATCTGAAAGCCGCAGCAAGCCTTGACATGAGGGTGGTTCGGGTTGTCAATTACTCGCCGAACGCGGTTGCCGAGCATGCCGTTGCGTTGTTGCTGGCGGTCAATCGCAAGATTCACCGGGCCTACAATCGTACGCGGGACTTCAACTTTTCTCTCGACGGGTTGATGGGGTTCGATTTCTACGGCAAAACCGTCGCCGTGGTCGGCACCGGCAAGATCGGGCGCGTGTTCGCCAGGATCATGCTTGGCTTCGGATGCGACGTCATTGGCTACGACGTAGTTCCCTCGCCGGAGTTCGAAGCCCTGGGCGCCCGCTACGCCCGAGAAGCCGAAATTGGTGCCAGCGCGGACATCATTTCACTTCACTGCCCCCTGACCCCGCAGACGCACCACATCATCAATGCCGACATGCTGGCACGCGCAAAGCCAGGAGCATTGCTGGTGAACACGAGCCGCGGCGGCCTGATCGATACTGAGGCAGCGATCGGTGCGCTGAAGAGCCGGCAATTGGGCGGCCTCGCCCTCGACGTGTACGAGCAGGAGGCGGATCTATTCTTCCGTGATCTCTCCAGCACCATCAGTACTGACGACGTACTTCAGCGCCTGGTCTCTTTCCCGAACGTCATCGTGACCGGGCACCAGGCCTTTTTCACGCGTGAAGCCATAACCACGATTTGCCTGACAACCCTGCGCAGCATTACTGAATTCGCGACAGGCCAGGCCCTGACAAACGAGATAAAGATGTGAGATGGCGTGGGGAGGGTGCTGGGCCGCCATCCTCGCGTATCCATGGCAGGACGCCGAAATGTACACCGTCTAACCCTGAAAAATACAGAAGGTGGTGGCGATGCCCCATGCATTGCCGTCTTGCCCCTGCGCTCGCCTTGTGTCGAGTACCGACACAGGCTAGCCACGCCCTCGGCAGGCGGATCCTGCGATTCAGTTGTTGCTCGCGGGACGCGCCCGGCCGGAACGGGATAAACTCGAGACGCTCGCCAACCTTCACTGAAGGGCCTAGGGCCGCGCGCGGAAGCCTACGACGCAGCCCCTGTGCGAGGGCGAAGTCGCCGCGTTACGGGCCGCTGTCATGGACATTCCACTCAGCAGAGGCCGCCTTCAGAGCGCCCGAGCCGCCGTCCTCACTCGCCCTCCTAGAACCTCCATCGCAATCCCAACGTCCCGGTATGGTCCTGGTTACCGCCACCGAACTGGCCGGTATAGCGCAAGCCAAGCGTGGCCATGGGCGAGATAGCGAAGTCGGCGCGCAGTTCGGCCAGCGCCGCGTTCTGCGCAATCGGTGCACCCGTCACCGTGAACGGCTGGCTGCCGTCGAAAGCCAGCGTGGTAGCCGGGCGTACGTCGCCGAACGCATGGCGCCAGCCGGCTCCGACGTGGAACGCCGCGTCAGTGCCGCCAATCTGAACGCGCGCGCTGGTACGCAGACCGAGCGTTGTGGTGGTCAACGTGTTGCTATCGCCGGGGCTGTGCAGGGCCGCCGAGCCGCCCGTCTCCGCGAAGCTGCGCGTGCGTGTGTCGCTCCACGCCACGCCCCCGTACGGTTCGAGCTGGATGGTCGCCGATAGAGGCATGGCGAAGCCGGCTTCCGTGAAGACTTGCGCCGTGCTGGCGTGATAGCTGGCGGTCAGGGACTGCACCGTACTGCCGCCGAGCCTGGCCTGCCGGTCCGTGTCGGCGTCGTGCCAGCTATAGGCGGTACCGAACAGCCATTTGAGCTTGCCGCCGCCAAGCGCGAATGCGCGGCCGCCGTAGAGTGTGGCGCTGAATGAATCGGTGATGGCGCGCGACGACCGTTCGCTCACTCGCAGCGTACTGTTGGCGTAGCCGAACGCGCCGCCGATGCGCCAGCCTTGCCCCACCGTACCATCGCCACCCAGATAGAAACCGCCAGTCTGCTGGCGCACGCGCGCTGCATCTGCGCTTCCATGAAAGTTCTGCCAGTTGCCAAGCACTTCCACCCACAGCGGCTGGGCGGCGGAAATGGGCAGTGCGGCAGCCGGCAGGACGCCACCAAGCTGGGCGATGGGCGCGCCGGGCAGCATGCCGGCGGACAGGCTGTCATTCAAATGCGCCAGCGGCAGCGCCCGCGCCCCACCCGCCAGGGTCATCAGACCCGTGGACACGCTGGCGTGGGCCTCCCCGGAAAGGCTGTCGAAGACGGCCGGCGGCGCGCCCTCGGGCAACGTCACCACGGCTTCGTGCACCGGGTTGCTGTCCGGCAGGGTCTCCAGTGCGTTAGCCACGGCACGCTGGTTGCCGGTGACAGCGGCATCGGCAAAGCGCATCGCACGCGCGGTGCCCCCGCCAGCGCCACCACCTGCGCCCGGAACGAGCGGCGAGACGGGCGGCACGGGGTCCGTCACCACCTTGCGCGTGAGTGCCAGGGTGACTTCATTGGCGCCATAGGTCAGCGTCGGGTCGAGGAACGCGTAGTTCGAGCTGACCGATGCAAAGCGGCCCTGCACCATGCCGGCGGTCAGGATGCTATAGCGGCGCGTGGACGCGAAGTTGCCGTCGGGGCCGACATGGACCACCGCACCGCCAAGTGTGGCTGTACCGCTCACCGCAACGCGGTCGCTGGCCGACGATGCCGGGTCGGCTTCCACTCGATAGGTCGAACCCGACGCCAGCGTCAAGTTGCCGTTGACCGTCAGCGTGCCGATGGAATTGCCCGGTGCCAGCGTGCCGCCCGATGCAATCACGGTACTGCCGACGCTGCCAGCGCCGCTCAGCGTGGCGCCGTTATTCACCGTGACCGCCCCTGCCACACTGCCGTTCACGGCCAGCGTGCCCGCGTTCACCGTCGTCGCCCCGGTGTAGGTATTCGCGCCGCTCAGCGTCAGCGTGCCAGCGCCGATCTTGATCAGCCCCCCGCCGCTGCCGCCACCGGCCCCGCCATCCTCAATCGTGCCGCTTACGGTGGTGGACGTGTTGTTGCCCCCTACGGTCAGGACGTTCTGGCCAAGCTGGAAGCGCCCCGCCCCGGCGATGGCGCCGGCGGTGATCCGGTGGTCGAACGCCGGACCGGACGTGCCTGAGAAATCGACCCAGCCCCCAGCCTCCGTCACTAGCGAGGCGTTGCCAGCGGTACTCCAGCCCCAGAACTCGGCGTAGCTGCCACTGCGGGTCGTCACCTGGCTGTTACCGCCGGTGCTGCCCTCCTGAAACGACATCACGCCGCCGTTGTTGACGATCGTCGCATTGGCCGCCGTGCTGCTGCCGAGCAGGTATGTGAACCCGCCGAGGTTCGTGACCTGCGCATTGCCAAGGCTACCTGCGCCGAAGAGTTGGATGTAGCCGGATCGATTGACCACCTGCCGGCCACCGAGATCAAAGTTCCCATAAAGGCGAAGCGTGCCGCCATCGACACTGACCCCGCCAGTGCCCAGCGCCCCATTGACGTTTGCGCTCAGCGTGCCAGCACTGACCAGCGTGCCACCGGAATAGGTGTTCACGGCGTTCAGATCGAGCGTGGCGCTCCCCGCCTTGGTCAGACTGCCGGGGCCGTCGATGACACCGTTGTACAGGAGCGTGCCGTTCGTCACCTCGAAGGTACCGCCCCCCGCCCCGAGCGTCGTTGCGCGCGCCGTGTTTATGGCTGCGGTAGTCCGCAGCGTGCCGCCGTTCAACCCAAGTGTGCCGGCTGGGGCACCAAGATTGGCGTCCGAGGCAATCGCCAGCGTACCGCCCAGGATTTGCCAGCTTGTGATATCGGTGTTGGTACCAGCGAGGGTCCAGACCGAGGCACCGATTTTCTCGAAACGCTCAAAGCCATGATAGAGGCCGGCGCTGCCGATGCCGCCCGTCAGCGTCGCAGCACCGGTGTCGCCAGCCAACACGAATGTGTCGTCATTGCCGTAAGCGTCGATTTGCCCCACGGTGCTGTTGGTCCAAAACTCAAAGCGGTTTGTGCCCCCCGTGAACTGGACAGCGGGCACGCCAGGGCCACCTGCTACGATGGTACCCTTGTTGACGACGGTTAGATTGCTGCCGCGCACGCCCATGCCGCCGCCGCCAGGCATTCCGTCAGCGGCCCGCGAACCATCCATGTTCGTGCCGCCCGCGCCGCCCAAGCCGCCCGTACCGCCCCTGATCGTGCCCTCGTTCATCAGCATGGACCCGCTTGCTAGCTCCATGCCGGTCCCGCCTATGCCACCCTTGCCGCCCCGGCTGCCGTAGGCATCGTAGACGCCATCGCCGCCGTTGCCTCCCGCCCCGCCGTTGCCGCCAGCCACCAGGGCATTTGCTTCGATATGCACCGTGGCGGCGGCGCCCACCAGCATGCCGACACCACCGTCACCACCGTCGCCCGCGCCCGAGAGGCCCATCATCAGCCTCGGCTTCGAGGCCCCGCCATTTCCGCCATTGCCGCCAGAGCCGCCGTACACCCCGCCGCCCGCCTTCACTAGGATCTTGGCACTGCCTGCGTGGATCAGGCCGTAACCACCCTCCCCTCCGCCGCCGCCGCCGCCCTGATAGCCCGCTGACGGGTCGTTCGTGTCCGTTCCACCGTTACCACCCTTGCCGCCGCTGCCGCCGAGCACGACGGCCGAGATGGTCATCGGCACAGCGCCCGTCACCATGCCATCCGCACCACCCCCACCGCCACCACCACCAGTACCTGTGAACAACGCATAGTCGAAATGACCATCACCACCATTGCCGCCGAACTGGCCGGGCGAGGTACCGGCTACACCCGCGAGCCCCTGCGGCGTCGTCTGAGACGGACTGATGCCACCCCAGCCACCGGCCCCGTTGCGAGCGCCACCGCCGCCACCAGTCCCGTCGCCATCAAACACCGTAAGACCGCTCTGCCCAGCCTGGCCAGCGAGGTAGCCTCCCCACCCGCCCGGTAGGAATGCGCTGTAGCCCCCGGCGCCGCCGTTGCCGCCAGCGGCTTGTGCCGGCGACGCGGCGAGGGACATCATGAAGAGGGAGACGGCGCCGGCAATGGCGCGCAGGCACGGCTGTTCACCGGCGGAGAGACTCGAATGTCTTGTCATGCGGATTTGCGGCCGGCCAGGCCGGCGACCCTTTTTGCGCGCGGCAGCCGTCTGCTTGCTGGCTATGTCCGCGCTTTCATTGTTTTAATGTGCGGGCGCCCGTGCGAACCTCAGCGGCGTCGGCGAAAAGCCGCAACGGCATAGGCGACTGGTCCCTCGGGACCGGATTTTCGCATTTTACGGATCGAAAGATGCGTTTACGAGGCTTGGAAGCGCTGCGGCCTGCAGGCTCCGTGTTGCTTTTGAACCACTACGAAAGGCTTCTGTCGATTCCGAGGCATCATCGATAAAACATCGACTGGCATAACCGAGCGGCGATAAGAGGTGCCGGCTACAGATGCAGAAGCGCCCTTCAACGCCACCCGAGACCGGGAGACACCTGCTGCAGAACGGTCTCAATGACGTGGGCGCAATATTCCACGCCGAGCTGGTTCGGGATCGTCAGCAGTAGCGTATCCGCCGCGGCGATGGCCTCATCCTTTGCCAACATGTCGATGAGTACGTCAGGTTCTGCAGCGTAATTCCGCCCAAAAATCTTCTGCACGTCATCCTCGAGGAAGCCGAAGGTATCCGCGGTCTGCGTGCCACGGCCGAAATAGGGCCGGTCCTGCTCGTTGACCAAGGGGAAGATGCTACGGGTAACCGAGACCCGCGGCTCCCGGGTATGACCTGCCTCTTTCCATGCGGCACGGTAAGCGCGAATCTGCTCGGCTTGCTGGATATGGAGCGGACGGCCGGATTCGTCGTTCTTCAGCGTCGAGGTCTGCAGGTTCATACCCATTCTGGCGGCCCATTGCGCGGTCGCATTAGAGCCCGAACCCCACCAGATGCGGTCCCTGAGCCCATCGGAATGCGGCTCCACGCGTAGCAGGCCGGGCGGGTTAGCGAACATCGGACGTGGATTGGGCTGCGCAAAACCCTTGCCTTGCAGGACTTCGTAGAACACCTCTGTATGCTGCCGTGCCAGATCGGCGTCGCTTTCGCCTTCGGCAGGCGCGTAGCCGAAATAGCGCCACCCGTCCACGACCTGCTCACCGGAGCCTCGGCTGATGCCAAGCTGCAGCCGGCCGCCGGAAATCAAATCAACCGCACCGGCTTCCTCCGCCATGTACAGAGGGTTTTCGTAACGCATGTCGATGACTCCCGTGCCGATCTCGATGCGTGTGGTTCTCGCGCCGACTGCCGCAAGCAGCGGGAATGGCGAGGCCAACTGCTGCGCAAAATGATGGACGCGGAAGAATGCCCCATCCGCGCCCAGTTCCTCGGCGGCGACAGCCAAATCGATCGACTGCAGCAACACGTCTGCAGCGGTTCTTGTGCGAGAGCTTGGGCTTCGGCCCCAATGGCCGAAAGAGAGAAATCCGATCTTTTTCATGGGACTGCAGTGTTGTTCCGATTCGGGTTGGCGCGGTCGCGCGTTGGTCGATCAGTCAGCAGGGCCTACAGGATGGCAGATCATTCCGCCGGGAAATCTGTCGACGCCGAGAGCGTCTTCCATGCCTCCGTCTCTGTCGCCACGTACGCATTCTTGCCGGCGATAGCTTGCAGCGTATCGGTGCCGAACGGCAAGCGCAACGGCGGTGTTTCCGCGTTAACCAGCGCGACGACAGCCGTTGCCAACCGCTCTGGATCGCCGGGCTGGTTGTGATTGATGCCAACGGCAAGCTCGCGCAGCTTGCCCGAGCTCTCGGCGTAGTCGTCGATGACGTCCGTGCCGACCACAAGCGACGATGTGTCCAGGAAATCCGTGCGGAAGAATCCTGGCTCGATCATTGTTGCATGGATGCCCAGCGGCTTCAGTTCCGCGTGCAGCGCTTCCGTAATGCCCTCGACCGCGAACTTCGTCGAGCTATACACGCCCACGCCCGCTGACGCCTGATAACCCACGATCGACGACAGGTTGATAACGTGGCCCGAACGCTGCTTGCGCATCGTGGGAAGCACCGCTCGTATCACGCCTAGCAAACCGAAAACGTTGGTTTCATAGATCCGACGGACGTCGGCGTCGCTCGATTCTTCGATGGCAGCAAGCAGCCCGAACCCCGCGTTATTGATCAGTACGTCGATGCGACCGAACCTGTCGATGGCGGCATCGACAGCCGCCTGAACTTGCCCTGCGTCCGTCACGTCAAGGCGGAGCGCCAGCAGCGCGGGCGAATCGCCCAGCCGCTCGACGATTGCGGAGGCGTTGCGACCTGTGGCAACAACCGCATTGCCATCGGCAAGGGCAGCCTTCGCCATCTGCGCGCCTAGGCCGCGCGTTGCACCGGTGATGAACCAGACGCGCTTGAAATGTTCATTCTTATGGGTAGTCATGAGTTGCTTCCGAGTTGGAGGGTAAAGTTCGATGATTGGGCTTAGCATTGCTGGCGTGACAGGACCGCACCGGCTCGATCCGGGATCACTCCAGGACTTCTGGCAGCGACAGCGAGCGCCGTCGCGACACTCAACGCCAGAACGCCGATTAACGCGCCAGCGACACCGATCTCGGGCAGGCCAAGCGCGCCGATGACGTTGCCGCCAACGACCGCACCCATACCGATTCCGGCGTTGAAGATGGAAACGCTGAGCGATGCCGTTACGTCTTGGAGCGCAGGAGGCACTGCACGAATCGTCCGCACGTGGTTGGTCACGAACCCGGCCGCGTGCGCGGCGCCCCAGATCGCGAGCGTTGCCATGGCAGCGAGATGGCTATCGAGGAGGTAGGGAAAAGCCGCCATGGCGAGACCGGCGATGACAACGGCGGCAACTGCCGCACGTAGAGGATTCACATCCACGAACCGGCCCGCGATTTCATTGCCAACGATGCCCGCAACGCCGAACCCCATCAGGATCCAGCCGGTCGAGGTACTGCTGAAATGCCCGACCCGCGTCAGTAGGTCGGCGAGGTAGGTGTAGGACGTAAACATGGCCGTCAAGGCGAGAAAAGACATCGCCAGATGGCTCACGATTTTGGGTTGGATCAGCGACCTGAAAGACGCATGGGTGGTGTCCTCGGGCAGCGCCTCCATGCGGGGAAAGAACTTCCACATCAGGAGCGCCATGGTGGCGCAGAGTGCGGCGCCGGCGGCAAATGCCATCCGCCATCCAAACGCGTCGGCCAATATCGTGGTGATAGGCGATCCGATGACGCTGGCGATGGACACGCCGGCGAATACTGTGGAGATGGCGCGTCCGGCGTTGCCTGGCTCGGATATCCGGGCCGCTGTCGATGTAGCCATACTCCAGAACATGGGCAGCGCCAGGGCCGAAGCGATCCGTCCGGCCACCAGTACCCCATAGTTCGGTGCCATCGCTGCGATGGCCGCACCGACGGCGGTGACCGCGAGGACGCCGGTAAAGAGCTGTCGCCGCTCGACCCGTCGCAACGCGAGCGTCAGGAAGGGGCCCGTTATCGCCACGGTGAAAGCGAAGGCAGTGACCAGCAACCCGACCTGCGGCACCGGCACGTCAAGATCCTGCGCGATCAGCGGAATGACGCCGATGATATTGAATTCATTGGTGAGCATCGCAAAGGCGGCTGCGGCCAACAGGGGAACCGGAAGTTTCATGATCTCTGTCCTCGCGCGGTCCCGGCCTGGCTGGTGGCTGCACCGCATGATCAATCGGGGGGGGGGGCGCCAACCGCAAGGGCCGGCGCGTGGAGACTTTTCCAGAGGCGGCGGCGCGATACCGGCCGCCCTGCTTCTTAGAAATCCTGCACCGTGGGACGGATCACGATCTCATTCACGTCGACGGACGCAGGCTGGGCGATGGCATATGCGATAGCCTGCGCAATTGCATCGGCCGGAATGGCCATCTTGTAGAAATCGACGACGAAATCGCGGCTTGCCTTGTCACCGGAGCCGAACTTGAGATCGGTGTCGATCGCCCCAGGCGAGATCACGGTGGTGCGAATGTTGCCCCCCACCTCGTGGCGCAGCCCTTCCGAAATGGCGCGAACCGCGAACTTGGTGCCCGAGTACACCGTACCGCCCGGGCTGAAGACCTTCAGCCCAACAACCGACGCGATGTTCACGAAATGACCCGATTGCTGCTGCTCGAATATCGGGAGCGCAGCAGCGACGCCGTAGAGAAGCCCCTTGATGTTGATGTCGATCATGCGTTCCCATTCTTCGGTCTTCCGAAGCGTCAGGGGCGCGATGGCCATCAGCCCAGCGTTGTTCACCATCACATCGAGACGGCCGTGCTGGGCGACGACATTGCTGACTAGGCGATCGACCTGCGCCTGGTCGGTGACATCGACGTGGTGCGCGGACGCCTTGCCGCCTTTTGCCTGGATATCTGCAGCGATTTGCTCGAGCTCGTCTATGCGACGCGCGGCCAGTGCGACGGTTGCGCCTTGCGAGGCCAGCAGCCTTGCGGTGGCTTCTCCGATTCCACTCGATGCACCGGTGATGAGGACGACTTTGCTTGACATGACTGTTCTCCAAGGGAGGTTGAACTGCTTGGAGACAAGTCTCGGCTACGGAGCGATTTTTGATTAGACTAGAATATCTGTAATCTCTTTTCCACGTATGCAAAAGTCGCCATGACCGAACTTACGGATCTGAACGACATCGCCGTCTTCGTGCGTGTGGTGCAGCTCGATAGCTTCAGCCGCGCAGCGCAGGCGCTGGGCATGCCGGTCTCGACGGTGAGCCGGAAGGTCACCGCCCTGGAACAACGCCTTGGCGTGACGCTCTTGCAACGTACGACGCGCAAGCTCAGCCTGACGACGCAGGGGCGCGCTTACTACGATCAGTGCAGTGAGCCGTTGAGTCACCTGTTCGACGCGGAGCATGCGATAACCGAGACGCAGCGCAAACCGGAAGGGCTGCTGCGAGTATCGGGGCCGGTAATGCTGGAATATGAGCCCTTTTACACATTTCTATCGGCGTTCTTGAACAAGTATCCAGGTATCCAAATGGACCTTTACTTCACGAACCTGTTCTTGGACCTGATCGCAGAGAACGTGGACGTTGCCATTCGCTTCGGCGATTTGCAAGACTCCAGCCTGATCGCGCAACGCGTAGGAAGAAGTGTGCGGTATTTGGTTGCGTCGCCGGAGTATGCGCGGACTCATGCCCTCCCCTCTCGGCCAGAAGACCTCAGCGAGCATCCATGCGTTCTGATCAATGCCCGGAACAATGAGACGGACTGGCACTTGATGAGCGGCCGAAAGTCGGCAAAGATCCGGGTGACCGGCCCTGTCGCCGCACGTGACTTCCACATCGTCAACGCATTTGTACGCCGCGGGCATGGTATCGCGCTCCTTCCTTCCGGATATGCCGATGCGCAGATCGCCAGCGGTGAGCTTGTGCGTATCTTGCCGAACTGGTCATCGCCGGAGATATCGGTGCACGCCGTTTATCCGACGCGCCGCTTTATGCCGTCGAAGCTAAGAGCTTTTCTTGAGGAGTTGAAGGCTTGGGACAGCCCTCTTTGGCTTCCGCTGTGAGTCGCGAGCCCTAATTGCAATCGGGGAGACTTCCGAAGACGGTGGTGAGCAAGCCGGCGTGGAAACCCTCAGCAGCGGCCCGTTCGACGACGCTGGCAAACGTCGCAAGAATTGGTTAGAGGAAAGCGTGGACAGTACGGCCGCTCGGCTCGCCGCGTCGGCATTCTCGGTCCGCGTGGCGATGCGTTTTGACGCCTTCTTCTGGAAAGACAGTCGGTGGCCCACGGAAACACTGCTTCCCCTACCGTCTGTCCCAGGCAAGATGCGGCCGCATTTTGCCTGGGACACCCGCCGGCTTCAGCCACTTCGTTGCCTCTATGGCTGGGCAGACTACTCCCGGCTAGAGCGCTTGCCGGGGGGACTTGCACCCACTGGAGCGCCTCCTAAGCACGGCGCACGCCAGAAGCCATCGGTCGACCACGCATCCCATTCGAATAGCCGAGATCTCGGTCTCCCGCTCAACGACCGGTTACCCGCCAACGAATCGCCGATGGCGCCGCCTCAAGGCTGCAACAATGGGACCCTCGACGGGACTGCTTACATCGTAGACAATTGATCTTCAATTCTCCGACGATGTCCTAACGACACAATCGCAATGATCGATCTGTTCAATCGCATCAAGGAAGCAAACAAAAATACGAAGGCCTATCACCACGATTCGAGCGACACATCGCTTCGCGGGCATGAAGCTGAACACGAGGTATGCAACGCGCTGGCGCCTCGATTGATCGGCACCGGATGGGAGTTGGTCAATGGCGTTCGTGTCCCTGACCCAACCGCGAAGCGTCGCAGGGAGATGGATTTCGTTTTCACTGGCCCCAACGAGGCAATCGTTGTGGAACTGAAAAACTGGACCGGAGAGGTTAGCTTAGGCCGCGACGGGAGTGTGATGCAGCGCAACCGTAAGGGCGACTTGATCAACGGCGGGAAACTGTTCGAGGACGTCGCCGATCGCACTGAGATCCTGCGGCTTCACCATATGAGCAAAGGCCGGACACCCGTAGCGATGCGACATTTCGTCGTCTTCTACGATCCTTACGGCAACCTCTGGTTGGATGACGCGATTGCCAGTCGCCCGGACGTGCTCCGATTCGAAGAGTTGGAAGACCTCATGCCCAACGGTCAGGAACCATTCTTGCTTCGGCTGCTCCATGCGCTGATGCGCTTCTTTGGCTGCAAACCACAAGTGGGGGAAGCGCCGAGCCCCTCCCCCCGAGATCGTCGCGTTTCGCCAGTCGCTTGCGGAGTTGGGCGGTTGGGATGTGATCTTGCTCCATGGTGGTCGAACGCTTTGCGGGGACATCCTGAGTATTGGCAAACATCGTTCGGACGAAATAGAAGGCACTAATTTCAATCGCAAATTAGTGTCTCGGGCGGAGTTTGACGTTGACCGGAGCATCGTGGCCTCTATCTTTCGTGCCCCTTCTCCTTATGCCCTGGTGTCATCGACGGGGCGAGATGCCTCTAACAAGGTATGGAATGTCCCTACGTCAGCACAACTGACCTTCCACCGTGCCGGAGATCGAGAACCCAGCGTTTATGAGGTCAGGAACATGCAGGCCATCCAGTTCGGCTACCAAGCGAAACCGAAGACCACCTTCAGCTTTGACGATTTTCGTGTGGGAATGAACGTGGTTGGCAAAGTCACCGCCATCAATGACAAGGGCGTTTTCATCGACATTGGCTACCGAGAAGAGGGAGCGGATCGTCACGCGCGAGCTAACCCGATCGCATCGGGCCCCGTAATTGTTGGCCAGCGGATTCTGGCGCGCATTACCCGTCTGATTGAAGATAGAAAACTTGTCTCTATCGAGATCCTCGAGCCGCGGCTTGGATAAGGCGCGGCGACTTACGATGGGAGAGCCCGTAAGGGGCAACTAATTGGCCGTTACTGTTAATGCGCCTTTGTGTTGTTCAAGAGCGCAGTGACTAAAGGCTCAGAGGTAGGATTTGCCCCGGCTCTCAGGCTAGCATCTATCGATTGACATTGAACGGCCGTTTCCCGGATTTCTGAAGGCAGGTCAGCCATCAAGAGACATTGCATCGGCGTTATCAAATGATCGAAGTCCGGTACATAGCCAATGGAATATGGGCGAACGGTTTCAAGAGGCATGGAAAGTTGCACGCTGCTGGCACGCTCCATTGCCCACATCGGCTACCCCACGATACCGCTAAGCCGGCGTGATTGCACGAACCTCATTGCCTGACTTGGTGAAAATGTCGGTTCTCCAGTGGAGAGACAGTAAGCGCAGCCACCAACTCGCGACGGCGTGCAGGACACGTCGCAGCCATCTTTTCATTGCGTCGTTGAGCATCAAGAGTTCCGAAGCAACCGCCTTTCACATAGACACCCTCATTCGCTCCCAGAACGCAGTCAGCGGCGCCGTCTGGCCACCATCGCACCTCATACTGACGGAGACGCAGTTCCTGCTCGCAGCCTGCAAGTGCAAGACTGACACGAGCGGGAAAAATTCCGAGGCGCGTGCCTGCCACGCTCAGACCCCTAGCATCCGCCGATACTCTGCTTCCAGGTGCGCATCGACACGCTCGACATCGAGACTCCCTTGCCGCACCAAGGCAGTCAACTCCTTCAAGGCCAGGGAACCAAGCCGCACCCACGCAATCAGATTACTGCGCAGCATGAACTGCACCAGGTCACCGCCTGATCGCAGCGTGGCATCCGCGACGTCCACCAGGCACAGCGCACCATGGGCGACCAGCAACATCCGGCGAAGCTCCGAGACGCTCGCCGAAGGGATGCAATCCCGCCACGGGCGCTTGTGATAGAAGCGCTGCTTGATCACCCATAGCAGGCGCGTCAGCATTTCTGTTATCAAGACCGGAATGGCCATCGCCAAGCCATGGCGCAGGTCGTAGCCCTCCTCGAACACCTGGACCGCAATGGTGGCGAAGGTCTGTCGGTGCTGTCCGAATTCGCCCGCGTCGATGAACTGCAGCAGCGAATAGAATGGAATCGGAATGCCGGATCCCCGTCCGGATGCGCCGGAAGAGCCTGCCACATCGGAGAACAGGTGTCCCAGCCAGTTGACAAAGCCCGCGAAAAGCTTCGCGGCCAGCGTGCCGCCCTGCAACTCGAAGCTCTCGGTATCGATAGTGATCAGCTTCCCACCCGACACGAAGTGCGCCGTGTTAGTGAATTGTCCGAGGATGGAGAAGAACAGCCCCACCAGGTCTGGGGAATGCCCCAAACTTTTGATGTGATGGTTCATCGTGCTCATCCTGAACGCGCCGTTCACATCGCCACCATGCCGGTGGTCATAGTTCACGCGATACAGGCGCTCCAGGTATCCGATCGCGCTGGCGGTCGGATCCTTGCCATCGCGCGCGCCCTTCCAGCCCACCATGGAAGCGAACTTGCGCACCGCACTGTTGACCCATTCGTCCGTAACCTTCGTGAGTACGCCTTGTCCTGGCAGACCAACAAAGAGAATATCGATGATGCCGCCGATCAGGCCCACCGTTCCCGCGATCATGTAGTCGTACTTGTCGCAGCAGGGCCCCTGAATCGAGAACTCCGTCTTGATTCGCTGCTCCAGGGCTACGCGCTGCGCGGGCGTCATTAACTGGTTGAATGGGCTTTCCAGGGCGCCCAACTGGTGGCGTGACCGGTACGACTCCATGTCGACCAGGTATTGCGCCCATCCGGATGCGCCAGCGTCTGGCGCCCCGATGGTGTCGAGCAGCGCGATCGCTGGCACGGCAGGACAGCCGTCGCCGGCAGCGTCTTTGGGCGCGTCGAACCAGAGGTCGGCCTCATCAAAGACGATCGTTACGTGCTCACTTGCCTGCATCGAGAGGGTGGCCACGGCGATCGCCTCGTCCAGCAACACTGCGTTCTGGCGTTGCGATGCCTGCATCGCATCCATCGCCAATTCGAGCTCGCCAAGCTTCCTGTCGGCCTGCTCGAGCTGATGCGTCTGGATGAGGAGCGCACGCGCCTCGTCGTCAAACTTGCCGGAACGACTCACGAGAAGAGCCCTGCGATCTTGTCTTTCGCCTTGCCTGCCGCGTCCATGGCCGATCCCATGAGGACGTCACCAACGTTAAAGTAGCCGATGGCTTCGAATGCCCGCGCGAGTGTTTCCAGCTCACGCGATGTGTGCGTGCGCCGGATGACCATGTGGTTAACCTTCGACTCCGTCATCTCTCGCTCCTCGTAGAAGCTCACGATAAAGTCGTAGAGATCTGCCTTGGTCGGCTCGCG
The DNA here is from genome assembly GCF_057815095.1 of Cupriavidus sp. 86D6. Lineage (NCBI taxonomy): Bacteria > Pseudomonadati > Pseudomonadota > Betaproteobacteria > Burkholderiales > Burkholderiaceae > Cupriavidus > Cupriavidus sp. 86D6. Next base: position 57,740 of record NZ_JBYPSB010000019.1, read on the forward strand.
GGTGAGCATGCGTAGTTTGTCCAGATCCAGGTTGGCGGCGCAGCGCAAGCGCGTCGCGCTGCTCTGAACGTCTTCGGCACGGTTCCTCAACACCGTACCTGCCGCCGTCATCTGGGTAATGACGTTCAGCAACTCCTTGACCTTCGCGTCCTGTGTACCGTGCGCCTGGACCGTTTCGTTCAGGCGCGTGGTCATATAATTGATATCGCCGATCAGCAGCGAGATAGTACTTTGCGTCTGCTTAATGACTTCCTGCAGCATTAGCTCCCGGCGTCGCGCGCGCGTGAGTTCGTTCGCGCCCGTCAGCTTCTTGATACCCGCGTAGGTACCCACCCCGATGAGGATTGCAACCCCAATGCCGGTGGCCATGCTCGAGAGGCCGAGAAATCCGCCCATGCCGAGCGCGGCGAGCCCGGACGTCATTCCCGCCGCCGATAGACCGATCACCGATCCCGACAGGTAGACGGCAGCCAGGGGCGTGCCGACCGCGGCGGCTCTGGCCGAGATGTCCTTCAGCGCCGCGACGATCTGGTCATCCGAGAAATCCTCGTTGATCATGTTGTGATCGTTGCGGATCACGCGCTGCGCTAGGTCGATCTCGTCGTCCGTCACCTTCCAGAGGCTCCGATGGTTATCGAGAAATGCGAACTCCTTGACATCCTTGCCGCCCGTGCTCAGGTAGACGTTAATCAGGTCCTTGACCAACGAGACGTGGACTGAGCGCTCTTGGCCATCGGGACAGGCAGCGTCGAGCTCGCCAACCAATGCCTCGACCGGCACGAGCGCCTCAGGCGAGGCCATGTACCCGCGCAGCGCAAAGCGCGAGTCCGTGGTCAGCTCAAGGCGCGTCATCAGCATCAGGATCTCGGCGAACTCGCGACGGTCGATCGTGGCGTCGTCGGCTACCGCCATGTTGACGATCAGCTTCAGATAGGCAATCTTCAGCGTCTCGCTCATCTCGCTGATCGGCAAGAACTGCTTTTCTTCCTTGTATTCCTCGAACGACTGCGTGGCAGAATTCAGAATCTTGGCCAGCAGCACATAGTCGCACTCCAGCAGGTTCTTGAACTGGACGCTCCCACCGCCCTTAAGCGAGACCGCGATCCCTTCCATCTTCGTGTCGTCCTTGGCCGTGGGCAGCGGGCGCACGGCGTCCACCTTCGCGTACGGAATCCCGATCGGATCTCCGAACGTCTCCCGATATACCACGCGTTCGCCAGTGAACAGCAGACCCTCTTTGGCACTGCCGAACAAGGTGTTGTCAAACAGGGCCACGACGTGGGACGGGACGTGGGAGATGCTGTCGCCGTGCGAGAACGCCTTCACGGCGTTGTTGAGCTTCTTTTCCGGAATGTCCGGTGCGACCAGCATATTCTTCGAAACCTTGCCAAGGTTGTCGCGCAGAAATTGATTGATATTGGTCATCGTAGATTGTGTGCTGCAATGAGAATGACAGTCTTGCTTTTCGCCCTTGGGACTGACCAGCCGTTGTAGCCAACGTGATCAACTCCTATCGGCCAGCCTTCCCCGCACTGAAGCCTACTTCGGTGGGGTGGGCCTTCCCGATCTGTAGGATTCGCACGCAGGCATCAGGGCACCGGATAGTGTGCAGACCAGCGACTGTCGTTTCGAGGCGGAAGCGGCCGCGAATCGCCGATGCCTTCGAAGCGGCCCTCGCGATCCACGATCACGCGATATCCCCATTTAGAGGCCGTGCCCAGGTTTCCCTGTGTCCATGCTCGCCTCGTTCCGTGGGAAGCAGCATTCCGGCCTGCGAAGGCCCGACGCACCAAGGTGCCTCGGCGGGCGCCGCGCGACTTGAGCAGTGTCCAGCTCGTACGCACGTTGACCCTGGCCCACGCAGTCGGGCCGTTGGTTGTTTGACGGCTTGGCGAATCACGTTCTCGACGGGCCCCGGTTCCGCGACGAGGCACCTTTGGTCGTCTTGGGCTTGGGCCAGCCGAGTAAGGGTTAAAGGAGACCCTCCAGGGGGCCCTTCGAAATCGCCTTGTATGCAACCGAAAGCGCACAGGTAAAGGCCGCCACTACGATCGCTCCGAACAGGGTCGTTGCAAGCCAGGCGCCAAAGGCCGCCATCGCGGTGTCGAGCAGCAGCGTAAAAGTTGTTCAGAAGGCAGTGACAATGATCATTTCGTAGACTCCTCAGGTTACGCGGTTTCCCGCTCGTGCGTGGCCGTACGACGGTAGCGCCACGTCGCGTGCAACAGCAAGGTCAGTGTCGTATGGCAACTGGACAAATTCTGTCCAGTCGGCGGAGTCGTCGCCTCCCCGAGGATTCGTGGAACGATTACGGTGCGTTGATGATCTTCTCCACCCCTACCTGGGCGCAGGTAGCACCCACTACGAAGTTCGCTGCCTTCCTCAGCGTGCGGGACGTGTTGTCCCGCCAAATCATGGGTCTCTTCTAATGTATTGCCCTGGAGCTCCACGGACGTCGCCCCAACCTCTTCAACATGGCCTTCGAAGCGCCACTCTGTGGCGCTCATTTGTAGAGTAAGTCACCACGGTCCATGGCGATTCGGAACCACCGCATAGCCGGCGAACCGGACAACCAGTGTCCAGTACGGGGGTAAGCCATCCTGGACAGCCACTGTCCACCTGGAGGTTAAGACTCGGAGCATCGCAACAGATCAGGTCGAACCCATGCCGAAGCTTTCCTATCGTGAGGACCATGCCAGCCCCCCGAACCATCCGATCGGTCCCGGTAATGCCGACGAAGTCGGCCACATCCCGCCAATGCGGTTGTCGGTGCAGCGCTGGGGCATTGCCCGCGACGCACTTCGAGCCATCGTGGATACGTTGAATGCCGCCGATCGGCGTATCGTCTGGTCGGACCATAACGATGGCGGGCCCACTGACCTAATCGTGCATATGGTTAGCATCGAGGGTCTTGCCGGACCGTCGAAGCAGGCACCGTGGAATCTCATGGGTCCCGTCGAGGCGTTGCGCGTGGCACGCGAGCAAGGCGTTGCGGCCGTCGTGCTGGTCGAAGGCGAAGCGCGACATCTGCCAATGGTCCGCACGGGATGCTGGATCACGTCGAGTTCCTGCAGCCTCGTGACCGCCGCCCGCATCCTGGCAGGTGCGGCCATCATCGATGTGAGCGAAGTAGATGAAAATACCCGGTGGAAGCGGCTTGCCTCGCTGGCATCGTGTAACGTGCTGGCGCGCCTGCATCGCGTTGTTGGTGCGTCTCCCACGACCTTGGCGTCAAGCGTCCGGACGTTGATCGACAACGCCCAGCGTGGCGGTTACGCGGCCATGTCGTATGCCAGCATCGGGGCCGCGTCGGACGTTGATATGGAAGTTGCGCATAGTAGTACGCCAACGCAGGTATTGCGTTCGCAACTAGCCAACACCGAAGCCGATGTGTTACTAGCCTATGCGTGGCCAGACCTCTCGTCGTCAGCGGCCAACTTCGCCTCGCCGTAGGCGCCCAGCGCGCGCCGCAACCGACCCGCAATGTCGGCGCGCAGGGCCGCCGGCGAGACTACCTCAACTGCATCCGCGCGTTCCAGCAGCAGATTGCTCAGTGCGATCGAGGGCGTGACGGTGGCCGTCAGCATGAACCCGCCGTCCATCTCTGTGATCGCTTGGTCCTCCGAAAATTTCAGCTCGCGGAAGGGGCTGAGGAAACCGCCCGCCTCGCGCACGCGCAGCACCATTTGCACGGGCGGTTCGGAGAAAAACTCGAAAGTCCGCTCGTCCCGTACATATGCGTCGAGCGAGAATGCCGCATCCCGTGCCAGCACGGCATCGCATGAGGCCGCGGCGTGAATTCGGTCCATGCGCAACAGGTGTCGCTTGGTGCCACCATCGGTACGCGGGCGGTCAGCCACTAGGTACAGGACCGGGCCTTTCTCCACCAGCGCAAGCGGCAATATGGTGAATTGCCGGGGCTCCACGGTGGAAGTCCGTCCATTCTGATAGTGAATCTTGACACAGCCATCCTGATAGAGCGCGTTGAGCACAGCATCCAGTACACCCTCGCGAACCTGAGGCGCGATCAGCGGATAACGTCCGTCGAGCCGTGTCGTCTTGCCCATCCATGCTCGGGCCGTTGCTAGCCGCGCGGCCGCCACGTTTTCTTCCAGCACGCGCACGGCACCGCGGAAGTAATCCGCCAAGCCATCCGTTACTGTGGCCGGCAAATGTGAATTAGCGAGTTGCCGCAGTTTCAGTAAGGCGACGGCCAGGTCCACCGGCGGCCGCAGTGCATCCTTGTTGACAGCGACGGCCGACATGGCGCGCCATTCGCGATTGGCATCTTCGCCACGGCGCTGCGCTAGTTGATGGTTTTCTAGTTTTAGGAAGGACCGCGTGACCTTCTTCGGGTAGGCAGAAGCATCTCGCGCGGCGACCTCACGAATCAGGTCCCCCGACCGCTGCCATCTTCCGGCGTGCGCGCGAAGCACCTTCAGCACCAGATAGTCGAAATCGCCTAACAGCATGGGGACTACGGAGGGAATTTGCGGGGCGCCTACTTTAGGCGAACATGGCCCCCCGTGTCTATCCCACCGTAGCGGGTCTGCCGTATAACCGACTACGTTCAGCGCGACGCCGACCGCACGGAAGGCACTCATACGACATTAACCTGACTGGAGTTGATGGACTCCCGGGTTACCAGACTGGTCTCTCCGATCCGATTCGACAGGCCTACGAAAAGACCGGGACGGTTCTCAATGAAAGTTGAGGCTCTGAAGTACCACTCCCTACCGACGTGGGGAGCAAAGAAACCCGTCCTGCATCAGGATGCCGGACGTGTGTGCGATGATCCGCTCGGCAACCTCGATCGCCGCAGATCCGGAGACATACCGCAACAACATGACAAATTCATCGCCACCTAGTCGGCCAACCAGGTCATGGCTTCGGGCGTCTTGCCTGGTTAGCGAGCAGAGACGGGGCTGACTCTCTTATCGTCGTCCCGCGCTGCCTCCCTTAGCGTCGGAGTCTGTAGTGCGCTGCCCGAACAAGCTTTCGCGGCGCTGTATACAGGCGTGGCGTGGCCCAGTGGCTGTACACGACCCTTCCCACCTGTCGCGCCCGGGCGCACGCAAGGCCATCGGCGCCGTCGCCACGCCAGATTTTTGACCGATATGGCTCTCATTGACTGCATCCCGTACTTTCGGCACCAGAGTCGTCTAAAATTCATGTGATCCGAAGCGCGCAGAGGCTGAATTGCCCCCATCCCGGGTCGGGCCACATCGCCATCTGTCCTGACATTGAATCGGCTATGACAAAAGAGCTTGTCCGCGTACAAAGCGGCGTTCCCGGCCTGGACACGATCCTCTGCGGTGGCCTGGTGAAAGGCGCCGCCTATATCGTTCAAGGCAGCCCTGGTGCCGGAAAGACCATCCTGGCCAACCAGATCGCATTCAACCAGATCCGCGATGGCGGCCGGGCGCTATATGTGACCCTCCTTGCCGAGTCGCACGACCGGCTCTTTCAAGCCCTGTCGATGTTCGACTTCTACGATCCGTCTGCAGTCGGGCGGGATCTGTTCTATATAAGCCTGTTCAAGGTACTACGTGAGGAAGGGCTCGCCGCACTGGTCAACGCATTGCGCAGTGAGCTTGCACGGCATCACTGCACGACCCTAGTGCTCGATGGACTGCTGATCGCAAAAGACAAGGCGGAGTCCGCGCTTGACGTCAAGACATTCGTGGCCGAACTGCAGAGTCATACCGCTTTCACTGGTTGCACGGTGCTATTCCTGACCAGCGCCCCAATCGACGATGTGAGCCCAGAGCACACCATGGTCGACGGGGTCATACAGCTCAAGGAAGAACTAGTAGGTATCCGCACGGTCCGCCAGTTGCGCATTTCCAAGTCTCGAGGCAGTGCCGCCCTGGGTGGCTTGCATCAGTACCGGATTTCGGAGACCGGCATTGACGTGTATCCCCGGCTGGAGGCACTTCTTGGTACGCCGTCTAGCGAGGAATGGCTGCGCGACGAGCGCATTGCAACAGGCGTACACGGCCTGGAACAGTTGATCGGAGGCGGCCTGCCCCCTGCGGCCGTCACCCTCCTGATGGGCCCTGCCGGCAGCGGCAAAACGACCTTCGGGCTGAACTTCCTAAGTCTCGCGACGCCTGAGAAGCCCGCGCTCTACTTTGGCTTCTATGAATCGCCACAACGACTGAAAGCCAAAGGCCGAGCACTCGGGATTGATCTGGAGGCACTGGAACGCGCCGGTGCGCTCATTGTCCTTTGGAACCCGATGACCGAAAACCTGCTCGACTCTCTCGGTCATCAGCTCCTCGATACGGTTCGCCAGCGACGCGTGCATCGCCTGTTCATTGACGGTATGACCGGATTCGAACGGGCGGCGGTTTATCCAGCGCGGCTGAGCGAATTCTATACGGCCCTGACGAACGAATTGCGCGCCTTGGGTGTGTCGTCCGTCGCGACGCTGGAGATGCGAGACCTCAATGGGCTTGCCGGTACAGACCCCCTTCCTGAATTTACCAGCTTGATGGACAACCTTGTCTTGTTGCGACAGGCAGGCATGCACGGCGAACTGAGGCGGTTTATTGGCGTGGTGAAAATGCGCGACAGCGCTTTTGATACCGCTTTCCACAATGTCGTCATTGGCCCGGGGGGCTTGCAGGTTGCGAACCGCTTGATCATCCCTGGCGATACGGTCGACAAAGACTCCGGCATCGCATCCCCCAGTGTCCAAGCGCCCTCGGGGGCCTGAGTATCATGGCTACAGTAGTGGTCATCGACGACGAGACCATGAATGCCGACGCCCTGGCATTCGTGCTCACGGCCGAGGGACTGGAGGTTCGAACCGCAGCGGACGGCGAGGCCGGATTGCGGCTGATCTCGGACCTCCGGCCGGATGTCATAGTCACTGATTTCATGATGCCGATCATGACAGGACTTGACCTAGCACGCGCTGTTCGCGCGGACGCCTCGCACGCAAACTCTAAAATTCCAATCATTCTCTTCACTGCGGCACAGGCAGAAATCGGGCGCAGCCATCCTGATTTGTTCGACGTTGTCTTTGAAAAGCCTTGCTCGCCCAAGGAAATTGTTGCGGCAGTGCTTCGTCTGGCGAAACAGCAACGCAACACGTGAATGCCCGCCTGGTACGCCTCACTGGCTGCTTTTGGCCATGCGTGCGCCACCCTAGCAATTGCAGAGCATTTCCCGGTTTGAAGGTCACGCAGCGTGGCGACTCGTAACGCTCCAGCGAGACCGTTTTCCGCAATTGAAACCGTGGAGGCGATCATTGAGCGCACCCCAGCATTCGTGGCAGAGCTCGATGCAAGGGAAAATCCTCCTCCCCGCATTGCTGTGTAGACAGCCCCCCAACTTCGAAAGTGGCAAAGAGCCAAAGAAAAGCCCCAACGAACCGGGTGGGACGTCGGGGCACAATGGTTTCGACCAAGTCGCGGAACGTGCCCGACGTGCAATTCCAGCGCAAAAATCTCGGCGTCGCAATACCTCACCTGCGGTAGCCGCGTTTTGATGGTCAACGTGCCACCGCACATGCGCCAAGGCTGTTATCACGGAGCGACACGGCAACGGCGGACGCTGCCCTCCAGTGGAGCGAACCGCACACTCACCACGGGGCAGCGGCAGTTTCGGTTCCGAAATCCAGCAGTTAAATTAACACCTTAGACCGTTCATCGTCGCTGTTCCTTAGTTGTGGCAGCGGCCCATTGAGCACAAAAGCCAAGCAGTTCCAGAATGCGGTCTAGCATCTCGCTTTCCTGGCCTGCCCGCGTTGCCCCACCCGTTTCCGCGGATCAACATATCTGCCTTCAGTTCCTATGAGTTAGATGATTTCGCTCGTCGTGATGAAACTTTTCGCGTGAGCCGGGATGCCGGTTGTCGAGGCAGGCAGCGCTAGGTAATGTGGACAACGGTCAACCCCAATTCCTAAGAGGGTGCGCGCGATGATCGGGACTGTGTTTCTTGTTGATGATGATGTAAGCACCAGAAAGGCTTTAGGCCGGCTGCTGCAGGCAAAATGCTTTGCCACAAAGAGCTTCGGTTCGGCCGAAGAGTGTCGAACAGCCCTCGATACCGTTTATGGCCCTACATGCGTGGTAGCCGATCTGATCCTGCCAGGTATCAACGGCCATGAACTGTTGAAGCGGCTGCCACCGCACGTGCCCTTCATCATGCTCACTGGCCACGCGGACGTGAAACAAACCGTTGAGACGATGATGGCTGGCGCCGTGGATCTTCTTGAAAAGCCAGTTGACGAGCGCCGACTCGTCATGGCGGTGCGCAGCGCACTCGAATTGGCAGTCCAAAGAGGAATCGAACGCGATGTCAAGGCGGCGCTTGACACAAAGATGCAACGGTTGACTCCTCGTGAAAGAGAGGTCATGGCCATGGTGACGACGGGCCTTCGAAATAAGGAGGTCGCCAACATCCTCGGAATTGTCGAAAAAACCGTGAAAGTCCATCGCGCCAACATCATGGGCAAGCTGGAGATCGATTCTCTTGCGGAGCTCGTGCGCTGCGCCGATAGATTGGGAATTACATACATCAGACCTGCGCGCTGTCCGGAGCACGGCGTCGCAACTTTGCACTTTTCCTTTACGAGTGTGAAGAATCGCGCCTTGCCTGAGGATGGGCCGTCCAGCTCACCGGCTCCTTCCTCCGAACGCACTTGGTCCAAGCTCGCATGACCGTACGAAGGAGAATATTTTGTCCGCGCTCGGCACACGACCCATCTTGCAGAGAGAAGCGCATTGGGGCGACCCGCTATTGTCGTCGTGGAATATTGAACCCCCGTGGGCCGATATAGGGACGAGCAGTCGCATAAATAGGCGATTGTCGCGCAGGAAAGAGGCCGGCGCGGATGCACCTTAAGCTTGTTTGGCGGCAGGAAATGAGAGCAAAACGAATTTTCATTTCAAATATCAATGGGCGTTGGCACGCCGTTGTCATGTTCTCTGATAACTCAACCGCAAACTCCGTTTCTTTCGACACTGAAGATGGGGCAACAGAGTGGGCGCTTTTCCGTTACCCGACGATCCCCGTAACATTGCGTCGAAAAGCGAAGTACCCGCCACCCAAAAAATGGCATGTACCGTGATTCGATCTGTTGTGAAATGACGGCTCGCGACTAAAGTCGTCTGCGGAACGGTGCTGCTACCCCCTAGCGTTGCCAGAGGCCCTGCTGTAGCGTGCCGAGACCCGTCGGACGATCCCTAATTTCGCGTCACAGGGACGGCGTCGGGCGCCGCTGAAAAGTAACGGCCCGGCGAGTACCGTCTTCCGCAATTGAGACCGGGTAGGCAAGCTCTGGTGTCTAGCGGACCGCATAGGCGTCCGCTTAATCTTGGCGGACACCTATGAAGACCCTGCCCGATCCCGTTTCGGAGAGGCGCATCCAGCGACGCCGGTTCTCCCAAGCGTTCAAGCGCGATATCGTCGCGCAGTGTATGCAGCCCAATGCATCTGTGTCGGCGATTGCGCTGGCCAACGGCCTCAATACGAATCAGGTCTTCAAGTGGCGCCGCATGGCTCTCAATGGCGAGCGAGAGTCTTCGTCCACGATGCTGCCGGTGACCGTCGAGGACATCTCCTCCATACCTGTCGTTCCTGCGTTGCGGCACGAAGGTGCCGTGGAGATCCGACTTGAGCGAGGCACGATCCGCCTCACCGGTCCCGTCGACATTGCTATTTTGAATGCGCTGATGGCGTCGCTAACAGCATGATTGGATTGCCTGCCGGAACACGGGTGTGGTTGGCTGCGGGGATCACCGATATGCGCTGCGGCTTTAATGGCCTGGCTGCGAAGGCACACACCACGCTGTCTGAGGACCCGTACAGCGGTCACGTCTTTGTCTTCCGCGGTCGGCGCGGCGACCTGATCAAGGTGCTGTGGTGGAGCGGTGACGGTCTCTGCCCGCTGGCCAAGCGTCTGGAGCGAGGCCGCTTCGTCTGGCCCCAGGCTGACAGCGGCAAGGTCCACCTGACGCCGGCGCAACTCTCGATGCTGCTCGAGGGCATCGACTGGCGCAAGCCAGAACGGACCTGGCGCCCGACACTCGCCTTGTAAACTGCTGCGCCGCTTCCTACACTGCGGGACATGCAAACCGATCCCGCCACGCTTCCCGATGACATCGCCACCCTCAAGGCGATGATCATCGCGCGTGACAGCGCACTGCGCGACCATGCGATCGAGATCGAACACCTCAAGCTGCTGATTGCCAAGCTCAAGCGCCAGCAGTTCGGTCACCGGTCCGAGAAGCTGGACCGGCAGATCGAGCAACTCGAACTAAAGCTCGAAGAACTGCAGACCGATGAAGGCGTCATTGCGGCAAGTGCACCTCGCTCGCGCACGGCCCATGGCAACGGTGGACGCAACCCGCTACCGGCACACCTGGAACGCGAAGACGTCATTCACTCGCCGGCGGAGACCACTTGCTGCCCATGTGGCGGCACCTTCAAAGTTCTCGGCGAAGACGTCTCCGAGCAGCTCGAACTCGTCCCCGCACGGTTACGTGTCATCCGGCATCGGCGCGTGAAGCTTGCTTGCACGGGCTGCGATCGCATCGTGCAGGCTCCCGCGCCCAGCCGTCCCATCGACCGCGGCATCCCCGGTCCGGGCTTGCTTGCCAACGTGCTGGTCTCAAAGTTCTGCGATCATCAGCCGCTGCATCGTCAGCGCGTTCGCTGGGAACGTGAAGGTATCGACCTGCCAGAATCGACTCTGGGTGACTGGGTCGGAGGCTGCTCGGCACTGCTCAGCCCGCTGGTGGCCGCTGTCCAACGCTATGTAATGGGGGGCAGCAAGGTACACGGCGACGATACGCCGATCCCTGTGCTGGCACCGGGCAATGGCAAGACGAAGACGGCGCGACTGTGGACTTATGTGCGCGACGACCGGCCATCGGCCGGTGCCGCGCCACCCGCAGTGTGGTTCGCCTACTCGCCCGATCGCAAGGGCGAACATCCACAACACCATCTGAGATCCTTCGTCGGGACCTTACAAGCCGATGCGTACGCTGGCTTCAACGCGGTCTATGAAACAGGGCGAGTACAGGAAGCCGCTTGCTGGGCTCACGCCAGACGCAAGTTCTACGAGCTGCATGCGGTGAGGCCTAATGCCGTGACCGAACAGGCGCTGACGCGCATCGGTGAACTCTATGACATCGAGAGCGAGATCCGAGGGCGACCCCCGGACCTGCGCCGGGAGGTCCGGCAACGCGAGGCTGTACCGCGACTAACAACGCTCAAGACCTGGTTGGAAGAGACGGCGGCCAAGCTCTCGCGCAAGTCCGATACTACGGTGGCCATCCTTTATACGCTCAAGCGTTGGGAGGCGTTCACACGCTATGCGGACGATGGACGCCTGGAGATCGACGACAACAGTGCAGAGCGCGCGCTTCGCGCCGTCGCATTGGGACGCAAGAATTACCTCTTCGCAGGCGCGGACAGTGGCGGCGAACGGGCCGCGGCGATGTACACGCTCATCGGAACCGCCAAGCTCAATGACCTCAACCCCGAGGCATACCTGCGTCATGTACTGAGCCGCATCGCCGATCATCCAATCAACCGGATCGACGAATTGCTGCCTTGGGCCGTCGCGGCAGACCTGGCATCCCTAGACCCAGCGGATCTGTCACCGCGCTGAACATACGTACTGACTCGCAAAAGAGATGCTAGGCCCGCTGCAGAGCGCGCAACAACTCTTGAACGATGAGACGACGGTGGCCACGCCCCGTTCCCTGTATGGCCCTTAGTACATGTAAAAGGGCAAGCGCATCATAGTCATCGAATCCCGCCGCATGTATTCGACGAAGCACGCCGATCTGTGCGTGAATGCGCGACCGTACCTCAGCCATATGTCTGTCGGCAAGACTCAAATGGGCCCGTTCTGTACCAAGGGGCAACATGGTTACTCCCTCGCAAAATCGTGCACCAGTGGCCGTCTAAAGAATAGGACGTGGCCGGCCCTACCGCTACACGCACTGCTTGGAGCGTCTTGCAAGCGCTTGCGTGGGAACTTGGAAGCGCTTTTAACGGGCGGGGGCGTTCTTGTCGTTGTCAACGACGGCAACAATCGGTCGCTTACGCTGAAAAGAAGAAGGACCCGCGATTCGGAGAATCCCGCTCTCGATGCAGACGCTTTGCAATCGCCGAGTTGCCCGGACGACGTAGACGCCACGGACACCACGGCCTCGCCGCCACATCCCGCCGCCATATGGTGGTCATGCAGTTCTTTTCTGCTCACGCCCGTGCCGCTCCCTCGGCGAAATTCGCATCGTTGGCAGTTTAACTTCCACTAATCGTCGGGCAGAGGACAGCGTCCCCCAATTTGTCGTGCGTGTTGTATTTGCGATGGACCAGTTCCCATTTGCTCTTTGGAGTGATGCAGTTGGATTCGATCCACGATGCGTCGTGGTGCTGTTCCACCAGCGATCGGATTCGTTATCCGCGACTTGTTCGCTGGTGTACTCGCCCACGACCTGCGCTCGCCGCTAGGGGCGATGCTAAATGCCGGCGAAGTACTCCTGCATGACGAGGATCTCTCCGCTGCCAGCGCGAGGGCAGTAGGCTTTGTCCAGCGAGGTGCGATTCGGATGAAACAGATGATTGACGATCTGCTTATCTTTACGCGCACCCGGCTGGGCGATGCGCTGCCAGTCAGTTTTACACCACAGGACATCGGGCGAATCTGTGAAGATGCTGTGGACGAAGTGCACGCGTCCTACCCTAATGCCAACATCGAGCTGCGTCTAGCCGGTGAACTCAAGGGTAGCTGGGACGGTAGCCGGCTCAGCCAACTGCTCGTCAATCTGCTGACGAACGCTGTTCGCTACGGAACGGGGCTCATCGTCGTCAAAGCTGACGGCCACGATGACCAGGTGAGACTGGTCGTATCCAATGAAGGCAACCCGATTCCGGAAAGCGCGTTGCCCACACTGTTCGATCCGCTCACCCGTGCAGGGCCGGCAGACCGACGCGGTATGGCGGCAGGCATGGGGCTGGGCCTGTACATCTGCCGATGCATTGCTAGCGCGCACAAAGGGACGATTGGGGTCACCTCCTCAGGAAACGGCACTGTCTTTACCGTTTCGCTACCATGCTCGCCAGCATAATGCGATCACCCACTCGGCGCGCTGGGGCCCTTCACAAGGGTACGAGCCAGCACATTCGTGTTGGACCGGCGCGTCACGCTCGCTCGGTTGCGTCGCGCACAGTCGTATCGGCGATTTCCATGGGGCGTGTCTCGACTCCGGCTGCTTTTGACATTGGGCGTAACACTCGAAAGAAACCAACTGATCGGGCGGAAACGGGCTGCGACTGCAGCCTGAATCGATGCCGGCCGACGGAGACCCGATGGGCCGCGAAGGGTCGGTTTGCCGGGCTCACCCGTAGCCGATCTCGCGGTATCGATCGGACCGTTCTCGCCATAGCCGGCCAATGGACTGTTGCACTAAGACCGGCGACGTGCACGCGGCCACGTGACTAGAGAAGTTTCTTCATCGACGGCGCAGGATGCAACTCGAAATTTCGACTCTCATAGAACGAAACAGCTTCTGGTCTCGCGTCGAGAAATACGGCACTCATGTCGCGTACGCGTGCGTCAGCTTCAGCGTACTCCATCAAGGCGTGCCCCACCCCGCTTCCTCGTGCTTCCGCAACGACGATTAGATCATCGACGTGCAGATACGCCCCGCGTGCCAACGTGTGGACCGGTCGCATCCCCAAGACGCCGATTAGTTCGCCGTCTCTGAAAGCTCCGACGAGCTCGTACCCGGAACACGATTGCCTGAGGGTTCGTTTGAGAAACTCCGCTTCGTCCAGCTTGCGTAACTGAGAGATAACAGGGAAGGCTTGCGGCCATTCGACCGGTGAAAGCCGTCGAACGGTGATAACAGCGCGGAGGCTCGCGTTCATGGATCAGTCGAGTTGAACAGACGTGTCATTTTTGCACATAACCGGACATTCTCGCTCCCGTCAGATGTCCTGTCTTGAGCGGCACGAGTGGGTGCTTTGGGTCGGCAGTCTCCTCTGGCACCGGTAGAAGGGGCCGAAGGCACTGAACGGCCATAGGACTAAACCGCTCGCGCGGTAACCCTCCGTCCAATGCGCAAAGTGACTGAAGCGCCTGCGCTGTCTCCTAAGTTGAGGACCGAGGCAACTTGCCTCGATTCCCGACAGGAGCCCAGCCATGTCAGTCGCGACATCTACCATCAGCCCGCTACGCCAGCGCATGATCGAGGACATGCGGATGCGCAAGCTTGCAGACAAGACCCAGACCCAATACCTCCGCACCGTGTGCCAGTTCGCGGCTTTTCTCGGCCGCTCGCCGGACACGGCCAGTACCGAGGATCTGCGGCGCTATCAACTTCACCTCGTCGATCACGGCACCTCACCGACTTCGCTGAATGCCGCGATCACCGGACTGAAGTTCTTCTTCGAGGTAACCCTCTGCGATGCCAACCGGATGGCCAGGATGCGCCCGGTGAGCGTGCCGCGCGTCCTGCCTGTTGTACTCAGTCCCTACACGGCATCGTCCCGGGCGGCGGTCTCTCCCCAGATGGGAAACGCTGGATCGCTTGCCGTCCCGGCTTCTTCCTGTCAGTCCGCGTGCTCTCCCGCCTCTTCCGGCGGCGCTTCCTCGATGCACTCCAGGACGCACACACGTTGGGGCAATTGCAGTTCTTTGGTGAGTACAGCGCCCTCGCCAATCCGGACGCCTTTGCACAATGGTTGGCGCCACTACGCGCCACCGAGTGGGTGGTCTACGCCAAGCGACCGTTCGCCGGTCCAGAGGCAGTACTGGCCTACCTGTCGCGCTACACGCACCGCGTGGCGATCTCCAACCAGCGCCTGGTCTCGCTCGACGAACGCGGCGTGACCTTCCGCTGGAAGGACTACCGCGCCAAGGAACGCACGCGCCGTAAGACCATGACGTTGGACGTCGGAGAATTCATGCGCCGCTTCCTGCTGCACGTGCTGCCGGGCGGCTTCCATCGCATCCGCCACTACGGGTTGCTTGCGAATCCAGTGCGCCGCGCGAATCTGGTCAAGATACGCTCGCTATTGAGCGTCGTGCCGGCGGTGACTGCTACGCCTGACGATACCGATGTCCCCGCACCTCCGCCCTTCGTCTGCCGGCACTGTGGCGCCCCGATGCTCGTCATCGAGGTCATCCCGCGCAGCGCGTGCATCCGCGGACCGCCACCGCAGCGAGCCCCGGCATGAGCCCACACGTTCCACACCTACCACTCAACCGACGGCTCTTCCGAATCTGGAGCCGCAAGCGGAGCGTTGTGCTCGCCGACTCCCTCGACCAGGGTGCATGCACTGGGTATCCACGCAATCTTGAACTGCTCCGACCTTCGCGCCATGGCAGGAGCCGATTGATGCCCTGCCTCCTCTTCAAGCCATGACGCCGCTGATGGGGCCAACCCATCAATCGCCATAGCCCGCATCACGAGACTTCGCCGGACTCCGCGGTTTCCTCCCCTGAGGTTTGTTCAACGCCTGCCCTCATACCCCTGGAATTCTGCAGCCAAGGGCAGGCATCAAACAAACCTAAACAACAACCGCCATTGCGGGCGCATTTTCGAAAGGCTGCTCTTACGGTTGTTTGAGCCGTTGCGAGATCACGCTGAGTGTCGCTACCTTTACGCAGGACACGTTGCTCGCTGTCTCACGTACCCGCTAACTAGACGCCGTATATGGACCGGCTGAGCCGCCTGCTGAGGCCGACCGTCACAACAGTACGCTTGCAACGCTTTTATGATTCGACTATAGTCGAATCATGGAAACCGACAACGCCCTGGAAGCGCTTGCCGCGCTTGCCCACGCCGTCCGCCTGGCTGTGTTCCGCCTGCTCGTGCAGGCCGGCCCCGAAGGCCTGCCGGCTGGCCGCATTGCCGAACTGATGGAGATGCCGGCGTCCTCGCTGTCGTTCCATCTCAAGGAATTACACCGCGCCGGTCTGCTGGCCAGCCGCCAGGAGGGCCGCTCGATCATCTACATGGCGCGCTTCGAGACCATGAATGCCCTGCTGGGCTATCTCACGGAGAACTGCTGTGGCGGCAATCCGTGTTCGCCGGTGTCCTCTTGTTCCGTCGCCAGGAGTCCTGAACCATGAAGCGCTTCCACGTCCATGTCAGCGTGGCCGATCTGCGGGCCAGCATCCGCTACTACTCGGCCCTGTTCGCTGCCGAACCCATCGTCGTCCGCGACGACTACGCCAAGTGGGCTCTGGACGACCCGCGCGTGAACTTCGCGATCTCCAATCGCACGGAGAAGCTGGGGATGGACCATCTGGGCATCCAGGTGGAGACCGACGCGGAGCTTGCCGAGATGCAGGCGCGCCTCGCCAGCGCCGACCTGCCCATGCAGTCCCAGTCCGAGACGAACTGCTGCTATGCAACCTCGAACAAGCATTGGTCGGTCGACCCGACGGGGATCGCCTGGGAGTCGTTCCACACGCTCGGCAGTGCGCCGACGTATGGCGAATCGCGTGACCGTACCGCCGAAGCCGCCGCGTGCTGTGTACCAATCCCGGTGACCGTCACGCCGAAGCCATCCGCCAAGACCGCCTGCTGCACGCCGGAATCCGGCTGCTGCTGAGTACTCGCTAACCCGCCTCCCCCATCGAGCCTCATACGAGGAGGCACCCGCTCGCCCGAACGTCGCCCAATCACCCAACGACCAACATGTCCGACAAGACTTTCAACGTACTGGTGCTGTGCACCGGCAACTCCGCCCGCAGCGTCATGGCCGAAGCGCTGTTCAATGTCCTCGGCAAGGGACGCTTTCACGCCTACAGCGCCGGCAGCCATCCCTCCGGCACGGTCAATCCCTTTGCCATCGAGCGCTGCCAGTCGATCGGCTACGACACATCCGGGCTGCGCAGCAAGAGCTGGGACGAGTTCGCCCTGCCCGATGCCCCCAGGATGGACTTCGTCATCACCGTCTGCGACCAGGCCGCGGGCGAGGTCTGCCCGATCTGGCCGGGCACGCCCATCACGGCGCATTGGGGCTTTATGGACCCCGCCGCGATTCAGGGCTCGGACGAAGAGAAGCGCAAGGTCTTCGACCAGGTCTTTCGTCAGATCCTGACCCGCGTCAGCCAGTTCGTGAACCTGCCATTGCACGTACTGGACCATAACGCCATCCAGAAGGAGATGCGCGCCATCGGCGAACAGCCTGTAGAGGCCGGGCAATGAGCACCGCGCAGCGGGCCGCGGGGGCCGCGCAGCCCAGCGCCATTGGCTTCTTCGAGCGCTACCTGACCGTCTGGGTGGCGCTCTGCATCGTGGCGGGCATCCTGCTCGGCCAATGGCTGCCACCGGTCTTTCAGGCCATTGGCGCCATGGAGGTCGCACAGGTGAACTTGCCGGTCGGCGTGCTGATCTGGATCATGATCATCCCGATGCTGATCAAGATCGATTTCGGTGCCATGGGCCAGGTCGCGGGACACTGGCGCGGCATCGGCGTGACGCTCTTTGTGAACTGGCTGGTCAAGCCGTTCTCGATGGCGTTGCTGGGCTGGATCTTCG
Source organism: Cupriavidus sp. 86D6 (assembly GCF_057815095.1). Classification (NCBI taxonomy): domain Bacteria; kingdom Pseudomonadati; phylum Pseudomonadota; class Betaproteobacteria; order Burkholderiales; family Burkholderiaceae; genus Cupriavidus; species Cupriavidus sp. 86D6. Next base: position 75,265 of record NZ_JBYPSB010000019.1, read on the forward strand.
TGCGCCATCTATTCGCTGGCTGGCTGCCCGCCGAGCAGCTCGACAGCTACATCGCCGGCCTGATCCTGCTGGCGGCGGCACCCTGCACGGCGATGGTGTTCGTCTGGTCGCAACTCTGCAAGGGCGACCCCTACTTCACGCTGTCGCAGGTGGCGTTCAACGACGCGATCATGGTCGTGGCCTTCGCGCCCGTCGTCGCGCTGCTGCTGGGTCTGTCTTCGATCACCGTGCCGTGGGACACACTCATCACTTCGGTCGCGCTCTACATCGTGGTGCCGGTGCTGATCGCGCAGGTCATCCGCAAGGCGTTGCTGGCGCGGGGCGAAGCCACCTACAAGCGCGTGGTCGGCGCGCTGGGCCCGTACTCGATCACCGCGCTACTTGCGACGCTGGTGTTGCTGTTTGGCTTCCAGGGTAATGCCATCGTCGAGCAGCCGCTGATCATTCTGCTGCTGGCCGTACCGATCCTGATCCAGGTCTTGCTGAACTCCGGCCTGGCCTACCTGCTGAACCGCAAGCTCGGCGTCGCCCATTGCGTGGCCGGCCCGTCGGCGCTGATCGGCGCAAGCAATTTCTTCGAACTGGCCGTGGCCACCGCCATCAGCCTGTTCGGTTTCCAGTCGGGCGCGGCGCTCGCCACCGTCGTCGGCGTGCTGATCGAGGTCCCCGTGATGCTGTTCGTCGTCGGCGTGGTCAACCGTTCGCAGCACTGGTACGAATCGCACTGAGATACCCCATGACCGTCACCATCTATCACAACCCCGCCTGCGGCACATCGCGCAACACGCTCGCCATGATCCGCAACGCGGGCATCGAGCCGACCGTCATCCAGTACGTGAACACGCCACCCGACCGGCAGACCTTGCAGGCGATGATCCGCGATGCCGGGCTCACTGTGCGCGAAGCGATCCGCGAGAAGGGTACGCCCCATGCCGAGCTTGGCCTTGGTGATCCAGCACTCACCGACGACCAGTTGCTCGATGCCATGCTGGCCCATCCGATCCTGATCAACCGGCCATTCGTCGTCACCGAGTTAGGCGTGCGGCTATGCCGGCCGTCGGAACTCGTGCTGGACATCCTGCCGGCGCCGCAGCAAGGCGCCTTCACCAAGGAAGACGGCGAGCCTGTCATCGACGCGCAAGGGCGGAGAATCCAATGACCGCGGATCTTCCCAATATCGCCCCTGCGTTGCTCGATACGCCTGACCTCTATAAGCTGGAACCGCCACGCGTCAGCACCCACCCGCCGCGCATCCTGCTGCTCTACGGTTCGCTGCGCGAGACTTCCTATAGCCGGCTGCTGGTGCAGGAAGCCGAACGGATTCTCCAGCACTTCGGGGCGGAGACCCGCGTGTTCGACCCGCGCGACCTGCCGATGGCGGACAGCGTGCCCGCTGATCACCCCAAGGTGGTCGAACTGCGCAAGCTCTCCGAGTGGTCGGAAGGCCAGGTCTGGTGTAGCCCCGAGCGCCATGGCACGCTGACGGCCGTCTTCAAGAACCAGATCGACTGGCTGCCGCTGGAGTTCGGCGGCATTCGCCCGACCCAAGGCCGCACGCTGGCCGTCATGCAGGTGTGCGGCGGCTCGCAGTCGTTCAACGCCGTCAATACGCTGCGCGTGCTGGGCCGCTGGATGCGCATGGTGACCATCCCGAACCAGTCGTCGGTGGCCAAGGCGTACCAGGAGTTCGACGGCAACGGCCGCATGAAGCCGTCGTCTTACTACGACCGCGTGGTCGACGTCATGGAAGAGCTCGTCAAGTTCACGCTGCTGGTGCGTGACCGCAGCGACTACCTGACGGACCGCTACAGCGAGCGCAAGGAAGCCGCGCCTGCCAACGCGACGACGCTGGCAGCGGCGGCCATGCAGCACGAGAACGAGGCCCAGACCGGCGACACCGACAGCAGCGAAGTGGAATAACCAGGAACGGGATGGCCATGGAGCCGAGCAGTAGCGTGATCGCCAGGCTGGGGATTGCCCAGACGCTGGCCTGGGGTTCGACCTACTACCTGCCCGCCATGCTCGCAACGCCCATGGCCAAGGATCTTGGTGTCTCCACGCCGACGATCTTTGCCGCCTTCAGCGTCGCGCTGGTGGTGTCCGCATTGCTGGGGCCCGCTGCTGGCGCATGATCGATCGCACGGGAGGACGATCGGTGCTCGTGGCCACAAGCCTTGTGTTTGCTATCGGACTCGCCGGGCTTGGCCTGGCACAGGGCGCCGTGGGCCTCTTCGCCGCCTGGGTGATTCTGGGTATCGGCATGGGCGCCGGGCTCTACGAAGCGGCGTTCGCCACGCTGGTAGCGCTGTACGGCAACCGTTCGCGCGGCGCGATCACCGGCATCACACTCATCGCCGGCTTCGCCAGTACGGTCGGCTGGCCGCTCTCGACCTACATGGAGGCGCACATCGGGTGGCGCGGTGCCTGCCTGTCCTGGGCGGCGCTGCATCTCACGCTTGGGCTGGCCCTGAACCTGAGCATGCCGCGGATGGCAGCCGGAGCGAATGCGCCCAGCGAAGCCGTGCCATCAACGCGTAGTGATCGGCCGCACCCGGGTGACGAGCGTTCGCAGCGGACGGCCTCCTATGCGCTGGCCTTCGTTTTCGCGGCGACCTGGTTTATCAGCACGGCGATGGCCGCACACCTTCCGCGGCTGCTGCAGGCGGGTGGGGCGTCGTTGGCCATGGCCGTGATGGTGGGTGCGCTGATCGGACCGGCGCAAGTCGGTGCCCGGATCCTGGAGTTCGGCCTGCTGCGCAAGGTCCACCCCTTGCTGTCGGCGCGGATCGCGGCGGCGCTGCATCCCATTGGCTAATTGGCGTTCGGTGTGGCCGGAGCGCCCGCGGCGGCCCTGTTTGGCGTCCTACACGGGGCGGGCAACGGCATTCTCACGATTGCCAAGGGCACGCTGCCGCTGGTTATTTTCGGGCCGGGCGGTATGGCCACCGTCAGGGCTTGTTAATGGTGCCGGCCCGCGTCGCCCAAGCAATGGCGCCGTGGCTCTTCGGCATGCTGCTCGATTCCTTGGGCGCTAGGGCGCTCTGGGTGTCGTCGGCTCTTGGATTCGCCTCAATCCTCACGCTATTTCTTCTGCACGGACAGGGGCGCACGGCAGCCGCCGCTGCATAAGCCACGGTTCGCTTGCTTTCGAACGACCGCTTTGCGGCGGTGTCCCGCCTCCGGGAGCGCAGTTGCTGGCTGGCGGGAATAGGCGGTCACCGCCCACTCATCAAGACCCACATCCGTCCCGGACAGAAGCTCGGCGATTGAATCTCGGCAATCAGTGAATCGGCAAGATCCGAAACTGCCCCCGCACGAAAATGTTGGTCCTATGCTTGCGCTCTTCGGAGCCTGCTGTGCCCTCGCGCGCATCCTGAGAAAGATTGGCAACTCGCTGATCCATGGAGATCTCCGGCCGTCACATGCTGTAACCCCTTTTCTGCCATGGAGATATGCGATGGATGACCATACCCAAATTCTCGTCTGCAAATGCGGCGTCACCGTCCGGATCCGCGAACTGCACTTTGAGATTGGAGGCAACCAGGCCTTGGACTGGGCGCCATGTCCACTGTGCTATCGGAAGCTCTACCAGATGAGCGTCGAAGGCGTCGTGTCAGCGGAGTTGGTTTCGGAAGCGGAGTGGGACTAGCGCCCGCCACTTGAGAGGTTCCGGCACAGGTGCAGAATGGGCTCCCATCCACTCCAGGAGTGAGTCATGACTACCTCCAAACCATCTGTAAGCCGCCGCGCCCCGTGGAACAAGGGAAGACTGACGGGGCAGAAGCCTCCTCTGAAGCTGTCCGAGATTTGGGCAATCCGTACGCGCCTTCAGCTCACCGCTAGCACGAGAGACTTGGCGTTGTTCAACCTCGCCATCGACAGCAAGCTGCGCGCTTGCGATTTGATTCGTCTCCGCGTACAAGATGTCAGCGTAGGAAGCCAAGTTGGCATGCGTGCGACCGTCATGCAACAGAAGACGCATCGACCCGTGCAATTTGAGATTACTGGACAGACTCGGGAATGCCTCCAGGCCTGGATACGCGCACGGGGATTGAACTGCGGCGACTTTTTGTTCCCCAGTCGTTTGCGCTCGTCGCCCCATCTATCGACCCGACAATATGCCCGGTTGGTCCATCGCTGGATAGCGTCAATCGGCCTTGACACTTCCGCTTATGGGACGCATTCAATCCGGCGAACCAAGGTCTCGCTAATCTATAGACGGACCAGAAACCTGAGAGCTGTCCAACTGCTCCTCGGGCATACAAAGCTCGAGAGTACCGTCCGGTATCTGGGAATTGAGGTAGATGACGCCTTGGAGATTGCTGAGCAAACTGAAGTCTAACCATACTTCTGGCCGGCAGGCGGGCGCTTGCCGGCCATCGGCAGACTCTCGTCCCATGCGCTGTCGAGACATTCACACGGCAATTCCACTTTAGAAGCGGGCCTTCGATCGTCGACACACGCCTTCCCTTCATCAGCCGACCTAAAGCACCACGCGGAGTGATGGGCGACCAAGCACATACCGTTGGCGGGAGGGCTTCGCATAGGGTAAGCATGCGCTCCTTTCGACGCATTTGCGAATGGTGTGAATCGCGCAGTCAGCGGGTGGTGAAATTTGCTAGAGTTTTTTTGGGCCATTTTTCACCGTGTTTGGAGCTAACTGCGAACGCGTAAACGGGCTCGACGGCGTGATCACTTTCGCCGGCGGCCAGCACAATCTGGTCGTGCGCGAAATCGCCATCGTTGCGCGGGGCTTCGACGTCCTGACGGTGGCGATGGCCAACCTCGATCGTGCTTACGGTGCCTAAGGGGATGAAGGTGCAGCCTGAATCTCCCGCTCAACTTCACTTCGAAACTTCTGGAGCCATCATGAATCCCCTCACTGAAGTACTCGACCGCGCCGATCCCGCCCTGGTGACCGAACTCGAGGCGCTCTACAAGGACATCCACCAGCACCCGGAGTTGTCGATGCACGAAGTTCGCACCGCGAAGATCGTCGCTGATGCCATGGAAGGTCGGGGCTACGAGGTGACGCGCAACGTCGGCGTGACTGGCGTGGTCTGCGTGATGAAGAATGGCACAGGCCCGACCGTGATGCTACGCGCCGACATGGATGCGCTACCAATGGCAGAGGACACCGGGCTGCCGTATGCGAGCACTGTGACCGCGCGCGACGATGAAGGCGTAGAGGTCGGCGTCGCGCATTCATGCGGCCATGACATGCACGTAACCTGGATGATCGGAGCCGCGCGTATCCTGTCTGCAAATCGCACCGCCTGGAGAGGTACACTAATGATCGTGTTCCAGCCCGGTGAGGAAACGGCCGAGGGCGCATCCTCTATGGTGGGCGAATGGGGCGAAGGCCGCTTTCCGAAGCCCGACATCATCCTCGGGCAGCACGTGATGGTCGGCGCTGCCGGCACCGTTAGCTACCGTCCCGGCATTACGCTGTCTGCCGGAGATAGCCTGAAGATCAAGCTGTTCGGGCGCGGTTCGCACGGCTCTCAACCGCAAACCTCGATCGATCCGGTCATCATGGCAGCAGCGACCACGTTGCGCCTGCAGACCATTGTCTCGAGGGAAATCGCGCCGAGCGAACCGGCGGTGCTCACTATCGGCTCGCTGCAGGCCGGTACCAAGGAGAATATCATCCCCGACGACGCCACCATCAAGCTGAATATGCGAACCTTCAGCGAGGACACACGCGAATACATGCTAAATTCGATACGCCGCATCTGTTGCGCGGAGTGCGATGCCTCCGGTGCTGAGCGTCCGCCCGAGTTCACCACGATCAATAGCTACCCGTTGACCGAGAACGATCTGGCCGCTACGGAAAAGGTGGCGCAGGCCTTCGACCGCCAGTTTGGCGAAAACGCGTTGCAGGCACCCGGTCCGGCATCGGCCAGCGAAGACTTCAGCATCTTCGGTCGCACTTGGGGCGTGCCCTATGTATTCTGGTTCGTCGGTGGTACCAACCCGGAGGTGTACGCGAAGGCCGAACAGGAGAAGGCTGTCAACAAAATCCCTAGCAACCACTCACCGAAGTTCGCGCCGCAGATCCATCCGACGCTCGAGACCGGCTTGGCGGCTATGCTGACGGCCGCCAGCGCGTGGTTGTGTCCCAGTGTATGAACGTCCACGAATTGGCCCTTGCCGGCCTGAATGACCACAGTCTGTTCACGTTTCTAGATCTGGCCGGCACATTTGCCTTTGCCTTCAGCGGCGCGGTCGCGGCCAGAGACCGCGGCCTCGACTGGTTCGGTGTCATCGTCATTGCTTTTGCGGTCGCTTGCGGCGGGGGCGTGGTGCGCGACCTGTGCATCGGCGCCGTGCCGCCCGCCGGACTAACCGATTGGCGCTATCTCGCCGTCGCAATGGCAGCGTCATGGATGGTGCTCGCTGCGCGTGCGCTCGTCGTTCGCCTTGCACACCCGGTGACCTTGTTCGATTCTCTGGGACTCGGATTGTTTGCAGTGACCGGCGCGCAGAAGGCCTTGATTTTCGGCCATAAGGCCGAGGTGGCGGTGATTCTCGGCGTAGTTACCGCCGTGGGTGGTGGCGTGGCGCGTGACGTGCTACTCAATCGGGTGCCGATGATTCTTCGGCGCGAGGTCTATGCGTCGGCGGCTCTGGTGGGTGCCGTCATCGAGGTGTCCGGCGAGCGCCTGGGATGGGTGTCCAGTGGGCGGACCTGGACCGCCTTGATGGCGTGCTTCGCGCTGCGTTACCTCTCGCTTCGCTACAACTGGAATCTACCGCGCTCTCCCGGACATGATGGCAGTCGGAGCAGATCAGACAAATGATAAGCGCAGGACTTCGGGGCCATCCGTGATGGTGCAAACGATCCGACCGGCATCGGGGCCGCTCCATGCCCTGCGGGGCCGGTCCAAGAGGAATGTGTTCGGCGTCGGGCCGCACCCGGCCAGTTTGAGCCGTCGGATTCCCGATACTCTATGCCCGAGTTAGCCGATGAACTGCCGTTCGAACTTCGAGGAAATGGCGGCATTTCCAACCCGCCGCCTGAACCACGGAATATCCCTATTTGTCGATCAACACCAAATCCTGGCGAGCCTGCCGCTCGGGATGCGAGACATCCCAGGGTCATAACTCTCTGACCGTATGGCGGGCAGCGCGTTAGGTCCCTTCGTCCGGCACGTTGTACAGTTCGCGCAGCCGATTCGCAAACGGGCGGATCGCCTCCAGGCATGCAGCGCTGTTGCCACCTTCCATGGTCGACAGACTCCAGTTGCAACCACCTGCGTCCGCGGAATGCCATAACACGTCGCCAAAGCAGGCGCCTTCGCATTCCGAAAACTTTGCCTGTTCTGCACGAAGCATGGCGCGCAATTCGGCCTTGTTCTTGAGCTGTCTCGACATAGAGTCTCACCCCTTCCTTTGCAAGCAAAGCCTTTCGCATAGCCGCTTGGCCAAGCAGATCACGTCATTCGATCAGCAACGGCTCAGCATCTCGCCCTGCTCGGGTACGCATGGCAAGCGGCATCCCCGTATCAGATACCCGCCAGCGATTCGCCGCTGACCAATCCTTCGATGATGTCCGCCCCGTGCTGGACCGCTGCGCGCTTGGCCACACCCAAATCGGCCCACTGTGCATTCGGTACTTGAAAGACTCGCCCGCTGTCGGCTGTCGGCGCGATACCCTCCCGACAGATCACTACGGAGGCGCTGTAACTACGGTCCGGCCTTCGTTCATGCCATTCACGCGGTGGATCGTATTTGTAGACTAGCGGGTAAATGTCGAAGCCTTTGCTGTTTGCTGCCGGATAAGTGTCCATGCCATGCTCCCAAGGGGTAGGCTACCCACTCTACGCTGATTGTCATCGACGGCCAGCATTTATTTTTGGGCCTGGACGCGCCCTAGGCCGACGACGTAGGACAACGGCCTACATCCCTCGACGATGTCCCCGTTCAGCATGATAGTGTCTCGCAAACCCTGGCCTGCTGCAGGCTTCTTGGCGCTGATCTGGAGGCCCCACGCTCTGTCAGAAAGACTACGCCTGAGCCATGGCAGATCCCGCTGGAACGCATCCCAGCGGCGTTCGTCGATGAAGCCATGGAACCGAAGAATGGAACGCGGCAATGGAAAACCCAGATCATGGAAGGCGGCCAGCAACTGAGCGCGGATCACCAGGTCGAGATGGCGCGTGTTGTGGCGAGCGGCATGCCAATGCCGGCGGCAGAATCGGTCAGAGCCTCGATTTCGATGTAGGGCCGCTCCGACTCGACCTTGCCGAATATCGCGGCAAAGGGAACATCGGCGGCATCCCGGCCGGTGCCGATGCGCAGCAGGCCGGTCGGAATGGAAACCCCCGACGGATCGAGCAAATACCAGCCGTCCGAGAGATATACCTCGACCACCGCATGGAAATCGGGTGGACCCATCGCCGGATCCGCGCCATAGTCCAGGCTGCTGGAAATACGGGCCGGGATGCTCAGCGCGCGACAGATGGCGATCATCAAATGAGCGAAATCCCGGCACACCCCCGTACGCTCCACGATCGTATCGATCGCCGACGTCCGCTCGTTGGTCGACCGCGAAAGAAAGCGCACATGGTTGCGCACCCACTCCCGTATCGCATACACGCGCGGGTAGCCCTGCCTCATGCCGCCAAACTCGCGCATCGCAAATTCCATCATGCGGTCAGATTCGCAATAACGGCTCGGGGCCAGGTAGGGTAGCACTTCAAAAGGCAGGTCGGCGACCGCGACCTGCGATAGCGTTTCGCCATCATCGAGACGATGGTCGATCTCCACCACGGCCTCATACCGAATTCCCAAGCAGCCCTTGTTCGCCCGAATGCGCAGCATACGGTTGCACAGGACGGGGTCGGTGTAGCTTGTGGCGAGTATCTCTGGCGAGATCACGAGGTGTTCGGAGACTATCGACTGCCGGCATGTCCTCGCCGCTTCGATGCACAAAAGGAAGTCCGCCGTGGAATCCGCGATCTCGTAGGACAGGTTCACCAAGTATCGGATGCGGTTCATAGTCGACCTTCCGTTCCAGGCGGGAGCGTAGAGCGTCCGCCCCGAGCGTATCGAGACGGCGATAACAGTGTACCGCTACCTTGCCTTCCTCCGCGCTTTCGTCTTGCGGAACTTCTTGATCGGCAGTATCTCGCGTCAGAGCAGGAGCGATCACTTGCGAGAGACACGCAACTTGCGGACAGGCGTCCAGAGGCGTTGGCGCGGATGAGAACGGTGTGAACGCGAGACTGGGGGCAATTGCGCACTGTCGCTTCGATCGGCTGCTATCGGTCGGCCGCTGAGAGGCCTGTGAGCACTACGTTGCTTGCTGTCCAACGATGACGTCGATGGCCGCTCGCCCCGCCAACTCCGCCACGAGATGAGCCCAACGCCGGGAATACGGCCCACCGAAAACTTTGATGCGCTGACCCCATGCCGCAATGCCTGTAGAGCGCAAGGGACCTTCCACCTGGAACCACACATCGAACATGTCCTTCGATGACATTTCGAGGGCGGCATGAATATGGAATCCGCGGTACTCTGTTATTCGCTCCATATGCCCTCTTCGCATCGGACGGCAAGCCGCCGCCACGACTGTGGCGGCGCTGACTTCATGAGGACGGCATGGCCGCTGCAGAATTAGCGACCGCCTTGGCCGCCCTGCTGTCCTTGCTGACTCCCGCCTTCCTGGCCGGCCTGTTGGTTCCCTTTTTGCCTTTCTTGGTCGCTCTGTTGGCCGCTTTGGCCGCCCTGTTGTTCGCGTTGCCCGCCGCGCTGATCCTGGTCACCTGACTGACCGCCCTGCCGACGTTCCTGATCGCCCTGTTGCCCCCCTTGTTGGCCACCTTGTTGAGACTGTTGCTCATTGGGCTGTTGCTGGCCCTGTCCTGGTTGCTGTTGCGGTTGCTGTCCCATCTTCAACTCCGATCGCGGCTGAATTGCCACCTTCTCCTAGTGCAAGCGCCGTACCAGCGAACCACTGTCATCGCCGACGGGGTCCTCCAGGGACATGACGTGTCGGCCGGAGGCGTCCGGGAACAGGGAATACCGGCAGTGCTGGGCGGGGCAACCACCTTCCTGACTGCGCTCGCGTGGAACGCGCCTGATATACAAAACCCCGTCAAAATTACCGAAAGGTCTCCCCCGCCCTAGGGACGACTGCCCCTCCTTGATATTGCCGCAGCAGTTAAATACGAAGCTCCAACCCATTGAGGGTCCCGGCGAGCAGGGCGAGTTGCGCGATGGCTGCGGCGGCATCAACGCCGTCTCGGCGGCATGCGGTGACAGCGGCTTTCTGCCTAGCAAGGTGCGCCCTAAGTTCCTGGAGCCGCCGATCGTGCCTCGCCCTCATCAGACAGTTGCGTAGCGACCGGACCCGGTTTCCAGCCAAAGATTGCGCTTGATCTGCACCAGATCCGAATAGCTGCGGCGCAAATGGCGCAGCACCTGCAGGCTCAGGGCAGCTTCGCCGCCCCCCCGGCGCGCCTCACGCACCCGTCCGACCTGCTGGCGGATGCGCTGCCGCGAGGCGGCCAGCTTCGTGTCCAGATGCGTCATGCGGGCCCTGACCCCCCGACGTCCCGCTCGCATTGCATGTCTCCACCACGGTACGGCGTTTGGTTATAGGCGCGATGGTGGTTGGCGGATCGGTCCGGAAAGGTTGGATACTGGACACCCCTGCCGCCCCGACGCATGGCGAATGCCACCTGTTGCCGGCCGTGGCACCTCGAACCCCGATCAGATGTCCCCGAGCCAGCCGTCCGCCGCAATCCGCGCGCGCCGCACGGACGCGTCCTCGGCCGCGCGCTGGGTGCCATACCCCGATAACGACGAATAAGGCCCGCACAACAGGCGCACCCGGCTCTCATTCTCGACTATCACCTCGTAGTCCCACTCCTCCCTGCCCTCCGGCCCCGGTGAGCCACCACGGTGCGCGCACCAATGTGGCACGCATCAAAACATCCGAGTGGTGAGACCCATGCTACGCGTGCCGGCGCGCATGCCTGTCCCAACTCGCGAGTGCGGCGCAGCAGCGCCCAGATGCGCCGGTAGCCGTAGGTTGGCAGATGCGCAACGTGGGCCTGGATTTCTTCGACCAGTTCCGTGTCGTCAGTCACTCTAGCGCTGCGACCATCTTGCCAATCGGACGGACGAACCCGTTTCACCGCCACACCGGAGCGCGCTACGACGAGAACTTCGCAGACCGTTTTCAATGGTCGTCCCCCGGCAGCAAGGGCGAGCGCGCAATCAGGTTTTTTGAGCGGCCCCACTCAACAGCCTCCTTCAGGATCTCGACTTCCATCGTCTTCTTCCCAAGCAGGCGCTGCAGTTCCTTGATTTCCTTGATCGCGGCGGCCAGCTCCGATGCCGGGACTACAGTTTCGCCAGCTTGCACCGCTGCCAGACTGCCTTCCTGGTATTGCTTGCGCCAGCCGAACACCTGGTTCGGATTCACGCCATGCCGCCGGGCCACGGCAGACACCGAGGCGCCAGGGGCCAGCGTCTCCTGCACGATAGCGACTTTTTCCTGCGCCGTGCGCCGACGACGGCGCTCCGGCTCGGTCAGAATTTCGATGGATTCCACGTAATGACTAGGCTTACTGATAGGCACAAGACTATCCCTTATTTTAAGAGAGTCCTTGTGTCCTCAGATACGTGGGGCCGCTCCAAGGGAGCACCCTTCTGGCGCAGATTGAAGCCAAGATGGCGCCGTTTGCATGCGTGGCATAGTCAGTGATATCTATACTGGGCTTGGTTTGGCTCAGTGAACGAGCCGACTCGGACTTTGCATGAGTATTCACATGGCACGCAAACTAAGCTTTTACCTGGACATCGGGTGGCAACCCTTGTTGAAGGACCTCGGGCTTACGCCTAGTCATGTACTGCGCAAAGCGGGACTTCCTGAAGACCTATTTTTTCACGGAGGGGGTGGGTTGACCACTGACGAGTATTTCCGCTTTTGGCGTGCTTTGGAGGCGGAGGCCAGCGATGTCATGTTTCCTCTGCGCATTGTCGAGACTGTTTCGGCGGAATCTTTCGCTCCACCACTGTTCGCCGCGCTGTGCAGTGCCAATCTGATGCAGGCTGTGCGGCGCCTGGCCAAGTACAAACAACTCGTGGCGCCGATGAGCCTAGAGGTCGTTGTGGGCAAAGCGGGCGAACTGACCGTGTCGCCTCGCTGGCTATCGGCGCCTACCGATATCCCCTATTCCCTTCAAGTGGCCGAAATTGCGTTCATTTTGCGACTGGCCCGTCTTGCCACCCGCGAACCCATCAAAGCGCTTAGGGTGGCAATTCCGGAGTTACCACCCCGCGCCTATGCCCGACGTTATGAGAGCTTCTTCGGCGCGCCCGTACAACACGGGAAAAGCCTGAGTATTACATTCGCAGCCGTGGACGTGTTACGTCCATTTCTCACGATCAATGAAGGCATGTGGCGCGTGTTCGAGCCAGACCTCCGCCGCCGGCTCAGCGAGCTAGATGCGACAGCGACAACTGCAGAACGCGTGCATGCCGTCCTGCTGGAACTGCTGCCCAGCAACGCGGCCACCATTGAGAAGACTGCCGAGCGCCTGGGCTTGAGCAAGCGCACGCTACAGCGTCGCCTAGAAGACGAGGGGGAGAACTTTCGCGCCCTGGTTAACGCGACGCGGGAGAGCTTGGCCCGCCACTACCTAGGGAACACCAATATGTCCGGTGGGGAGATCGCCTTTCTCCTCGGCTTTGAAGATCCCAACTCCTTCTATCGCGCATTTCAGGACTGGACAGGACAGACGCCTGACAGTGCTCGGCATGCCATGCGTGTCAATTGAGGAGGACCAGGTCGTGTCCACCCAAGTCGACAAACGAAGAGTGCTGCTGGCCGGCGCCACCGGTCTGGTGGGAGGTCTGATGCTCGAGGCCCTGCTGGCGGACCGGAGGGTCTCCGAGGTTCACGCCCTGAGTCGCCGGCGATTGAACGTATGGCACCCCAAAGCTCCAGGTCCACTTTGTGGATTTCGGCCGCCTGCCCGTGCTGCCGCCAGCCGACGAAGTATACCTCGCGCTCGGCACTACCATTAAGGTGGCAGGTAGCCAGGAAGCGTTTCGCGCCGTCGATCTGGACGCCAACCTGGCGGTGGCTAATGCCGCTTTCGCGTCGGGTGCCAGACGCGTGGGGCTGGTGAGCGCGGCGGCGGCGAATGCAAAGTCCGCCCTGTTCTACAACCGCATCAAGGGTGAATTGGAAGACGCGCTCAAGGCGATGGAGTGGACGGCGCTAGTGATCGCTCAGCCCTCGCTGTTACTGGATTACCGCGACGGCCTGCAGCAGCCGCCGCGCATCGGTGAACGGATAGCGATCCCGATCGCGAAGCTGGTCGCGCCGCTCTTGCCCGGCAGCTATCGCCCCGTGCATGCGCAGGCGGTCGCGCAGTCGCTGGTCAAGACTGTGCCAACGGCGAAGGGCGTGGTCATGCTGGCATCCGACGTGCTCGCCAAGACAGGCGATGCGCGCTGAGACAGCTTCAACAGCACCGGCGAGATGCACCGCACGGCGCACCGGTGGTAATTTCTGTTGCTGGCCACTGGCTTCCTGACGGCATGCGCAGGTACGCCCGAGGTTGCGCACAGGGCGTTCGAAGGCAACTGGCTTGTGGATGGTGTCTTGCGGGCCACGCCGGCAGCCCTGCCGCCAGCCAACCCATCGAGCCACAACGGCTGGCCGTATGCTGGGCGGCGGCGGCCTGCGCGGCTACGCGCACATTGGGGTGTTGCAGGCGCTGGAAGAAGCCGGCATCCGTCCCGACCTTGTCGTCGGCACCTCGATCGGTTCCATCGTCGGCGCTGCCTACGCCTCGGGGACCTCTCCGGACCAGCTCTGGCAGCAGGCCAACTCCATGCGCGTGCGCTCTTTGGCTGATGTCACATTGAGCGGCCCTGGTTTCTGAAGGGCGAAGCGCTGGCGCGTTGGGCCAACACCCTGGTCGGGTATCAGCCGATCGAACGTTTTCCCATGCGCTTCGCCGCCGTGGCCACGGACATCGACCGATCCTTGCCCTACGTGATCACGCGGGGGGGATGCCGGCGAGGCGCTGCGGGCATCGGCGGCGATCCCCGGCGTGTTCCTGCCAGTGCGGGGCTCCGACCATGTCTTTGTCGATGGCGGCGTTGCTTCGCTCGTGCCGGTTCAGGCCACCCGCGCGCTGGGCGCCGACGTGGTGATTGCTGTGGACATCTACTGCCACGGGCAGCGGTATCCGTCGAGTTTCGCGGTGTCGATGTGGTTGAGGGTGTCCCAGGTGCAGAGTTGCCTGCTATCCCGCCCGGAGGCCGCGTCGGCCGATGTGCTGATCGCGCCGGCGATCACACCTGCCGGCGTGGATGACGCCGAGGGTCGGGAGACGGCCCGCCGCCTCGGTTACGAGGCCGCGCGCGCCACTCTGCCCGCCCTGCAGACGACTTTGCAGCACCATGGCGTGACCCCCAGGCCGGTACGGGCCGGCCCGGCGGCCCCTTCGCTTTCGACGGTGCCTTGACGCCAGGAGTCTGGCTGGCACGGATTGCCGCATTGCTGGCACATGGTGCAAGTGAGTCGATGCGGTTCTGCCTATAAGGTCGTGGTGTCCCCACTCCCCTGATGAGGTTCCGCATGACCACCAAGCGCTTCGCATTCTCCATCGCCCTGTTGGCCGGCCTGGTCGTGGCCCAGCCGTCGTTCGCTCAGGACAACTGGTCGCTGGCCAAGGACGCCGACGGCATCAAGGTCTACGTTCGCCACGTCGAGGGCTCACCCTTGCGCGAATTCCGGGGCGAGGTTCAACTGAACAACGCCCCTGAGCAGGTCGCCGGGGTGCTGCGCGATGCCGATGCCTTCCGCAAGTGGATGCCGGATGTCGCCGACTCGAAGCTGCTCAAGGCCACCGACACTGAGCAGTTCCATTACCTAGACAACAAGGCGCCCTGGCCAGTGTCGAACCGCGACGGGGTCTACCACTTCTCCTATTCCCGAGCCGGCGACGGCGCAATCACTATCCGGGTGGAGGCCGTGCCCCAATACATGCCACCGCGTGACGGCAAGGTGCGCATCCCCCAGGCGAATGGTCAGTGGAAGCTGATTCCCAATGCCGAGGGCGTGAGCGTGACCTACCAGATGCATGCCTCCCCTGGAGGTGCAATCCCCAACTGGCTGGCTAACCAGACCGTGGTGGACACCCCTTTTGGAACGCTCAAGGCGTTGAGAAGCTACTTGCAGGCCTCCCACTGACACCCGCCGCGTGGCGCTTTTTGCGTGAAGCCTGGCGCTGATCGCTAGAGAGGTGGCGTCACTCGCTGCATACAGTGGAGGCCAAGCAAGGCGAGTTCGAACCCGAGCCGCCATGCATTTCAACCCAGGAGCCAAGGACATTCAATATGACGACCAAAGTGTAACGGCCCGGCGAGCACCGTCTTCTGCAATTGAGGCGGTGTAGGCAAGATCTGGTGTCTTC